>JAEZCJ010000168.1 GCA_023433615.1 Bacillota bacterium
TCGACTTGCATGTATTAGGCACGCCGCCAGCGTTCGTCCTGAGCCAGGATCAAACTCTCCATTAAAGTGTTGCCACTTGGAAAGAGCTGATTAAGCTCATTACTTGTATTGCTTTTCTAACGATCCATAGACCGTTAGGGCAGTTCGCTCGTTGTTCAGTTTTCAAGGAACAATTGCTTGTATTGCTTGGTCTTTCATACCGCCAACCTCTCAGCGGCGACTTTATTAATATATCACAGGTCCCTATATGATTGCAAGCTCTATTTATTCTTCCATCACAAAAACTTGAGCAATCAACAATAAAGGACCGCGTATATTCTCATTGCCCGTGAGGCACAAAGAGAAATATAGCACAGTCCTTTCTACTAGGTCAAGCAGGGGTTCGCTGCCATCATCGCTGGATGATCGATTCAATATGCAATTGGCGTTCGGTCGTCAGATTGATGATCGATCCGTTCACCGACACCCACGGTCTAGTCGGGTTGTTCCTGTCCGTGAACACAATCTCTCCAATCCGGTTATCGCTCAATCGCACAATGATGCCATTGTGGAATTGCGTCGTCTTCTCGATGAACACCCGAACGTAGCTCGGGTCCAGCTTGCCGAACGATTCCTTCTGCAGCTGCTCGAGCACAAGGTAGGGCGATACCGCTCTGCGATAAGACCGTTTAAGCGTCATTGCATGGAAGATATCCGCTACCGCAACGATCCTCGCATACGGATGAATCTTGTCGCCGGCAATGCCGAGCGGATAGCCGCTGCCGTCAATCTTCTCATGATGCTGAAGCGCGGTCAGCTTAACCCCTTCGTTAATCGCGGGTACGTTCTTCAAGAGATTGTATCCCTGAACCGTATGGTTCTTCATCTCCTCGGCTTCCGCTGCTGTCAGCGCCGTCGGCTTGAACAGAATGGCCTGATCAACCCGGATATTGCCTACATCATGGAACAGGCCAGCCAGCGCTACCGGTATCCAGTCCTTCTGCGGGAACAAGTTCCACTGTGCCAGCTGATAGGATGTCAGCGCGCACAGAACGCTATTATGGAACATATAGTCGTTATCCGCTATGCTGCGCGGCGCGAACGTCAGCACGTTATACTGCCGAATATGCCGTAGCAGCGCTTCCAACTGCATCCGAATCTCCAAGATCGGGAAGCCGATTCCGGATGTATTCGTCGTGTAGATGCGCTTCAGCAGCGCATACAGCCTGTCATACTCGACTTCGAGCTGATTGCTCGGCTTCGGCTCCTTCTCGTCCCCGGACTTGGGGTCTTGTGCAGCCTCGGGAGCACCTTCGCGCGGTTCGATCTCCACATGGCTGATTAGAAAAGCCTGCAGAATCTCATATTCCCGCGGCGTAATGACACGGCCCTTATGAAATAGAACGCCGCCTAGTTCCGTAACGACGTCTTGCGCGATTCGATCCCCTAATTTCACCTGTGACATTGCGACCGATGGCATGGCCGACTTTCCCTCCCATGTTAACGCAGGTATGGCTTTAATAGGAATCAGTGCCTCCTTCCGAAGGCACTGACCTCACTCTATTCCTCAGCAGTCGGTTCCGCTTCTTCGTCCAGTTCCTCGGTATCCTCGCTGCGGCTGACACGCGTAACCGTCGCAACGGAATCCTCGTCCCGGATATTAATCAGCTTCACGCCCTGCGTATTGCGGCCCATCGTCGAGATGCCTGCCATGCTTGTGCGGATCATCGTACCCAGCGAAGTCATGATCATCAGATCTTCCTCGTCGCTGACGACCTTCAGACCTGCAATCGCGCCGTTCTTCTCCGTTACGTTGAGCGTCTTGATGCCTTTGCCGCCGCGGCTCTGAATACGGTATTCGCTGACCGGCGTCCGCTTGCCGTAGCCCTTGGCCGTCACGATCAAGACATCTTGCTCCGGATCGACGATATCCATATCGATCAGTACGTCGTCGTCTTCCAGTTGAATGCCTTTCACGCCCGTTGCGGAGCGGCCCATCGAGCGCACATCGCTCTCCGGGAATCGGATCGACATGCCCTGGCTCGTCCCCATAATGATCTCTCGCTGGCCGTCCGTCAGCTTCACGCTGATTAGATCGTCATCCTCGCGCAGATGAATCGCGATCAAGCCGACCTTGCGAATATTCGCGTAATCGTCGAGAGGAGTCTTCTTCACGATACCCTGCCGGGTTGCGAAGAACAGATACTTCTCCGGATCGAACGTTTCTACCGGGATGACCGCATTGACGGTCTCGCCTTGCTCGATCTGGATCAGGTTAATGATCGGCGTTCCGCGAGCGGTACGGCTGAGATCCGGAATCTCATATGCCTTCAAGCGGTACACCTTGCCCTTATCCGTGAAGAACAGCAAGTAATGATGCGTATTGGAGATGAACAGATGCTCGACGAAGTCGTCGTCCTTCGTATCCATGCCCATGACGCCGCGTCCGCCGCGCTTCTGACTGCGATAAGTCGTTACCGGCAAACGTTTCACGTAGCCGCTGTGCGTGATCGTGATGATGACATCCTCGCGAGGAATCAAGTCCTCGTCCAGTATTTCGTCGTCGCTCATCGTAATCTCCGTGCGGCGCTCGTCGCCATACTTCGCCTTCATCTCTTCCAGTTCATCGCTGATGATCTGCAATACCAATTGCTCATCTGCGAGAATCGCCTTGTACTCGGCGATCTTCTGGAGCAGTTCGGCGTATTCGGCTTCGATCTTCTCGCGCTCCAAGCCGGTCAGACGCTGGAGACGCATATCCAGAATCGCCTGCGCTTGATCGAGACTCAGCGCGAACCGCGAAATCAAGCCCTCGCGCGCCTCATCGGTCGTGCGGGAACCGCGGATCAGCGCGATGACCTCATCCAGATGATCGAGCGCGATCCGCAAGCCTTCGAGAATGTGCGCACGCGCCTCTGCCTTCTTCAAGTCGAATTCGGTCCGTCTGCGAATGACGCTGATCTGATGCTGCAGATAATGATACAGAACGTCCTTCAGATTCAGGATCTTCGGCTCGCCGTTCACGATAGCGAGCATGTTGATCCCGAAATTCGATTGCATAGGCGTCTGCTTATATAAGTTATTGAGCACGACGTTCGGATTGACGTCGCGGCGAAGTTCGATTACGATTCGCATCCCGTTGCGGTCCGATTCGTCCCGCAGATCCGTAATGCCGTCGATCTTCTTCTCGCGAACAAGCTCGGCGATCTTCTCGACCAGCCGCGCCTTGTTGACCTGGAATGGGATCTCGTGCACGATGATGCGTGCCTTGCCGCCTTGCTCTTCGATCTCGGCACGCGCCCGCATCGTCACCGAACCGCGGCCCGTCGTATAGGCTTGGCGAATTCCTTCGCGGCCCATCACGTAAGCAGCCGTCGGGAAATCCGGACCCTTGACGAACTCCATCAACTCAAGCGCCGAAATCTCCGGGTTGCGAATGACGGCTTGTACGCCATCGATAACCTCGACAAGGTTATGCGGCGGAATATTCGTCGCCATGCCGACCGCGATGCCGGATACGCCGTTGACGAGCAAGTTCGGGAACCTGGCCGGCAATACGGCAGGCTCATGCTCTTCGCCGTCATAGTTCGGTACGAAGTCGATCGTCTCTTTGTTAATGTCGCGCAGCATTTCCATCGCGATCTTCGACAGCCTTGCTTCCGTATAACGCATGGCCGCAGCCATGTCGCCGTCGATGGAACCGAAGTTGCCGTGACCGTCGACCAGCATATATCGAAGCGAGAAATCCTGCGCCATCCGTACCATGGATTCATATACGGCAGAGTCGCCGTGCGGATGGTACTTACCGATGACTTCGCCGACGATTCGGGCAGATTTCTTATAGGGCTTGTCCGGCGACATGCCGAGTTCCGACATCGCGAACAGAATGCGCCGGTGAACCGGCTTCAATCCGTCCCGCACATCGGGAAGCGCCCGGCTCACGATAATGCTCATGGCATAATCCATGAACGAAGATCGCATCTCCGTTCCGATATCGCGATCCGTAACTTGGGGACGTTGTTGTTCTTCCGCCATGCTATTCCTCCTGACATTCCTAAAAAGCGCCAATCTATATTATATTACTTTCACGTTGCAAGCACAATTAAACGTTAGATCGTACATTGCTCTTGTCGTGACCGCATAGGTAGAGGCCTGTGTCGCGCTGCTGCATCTCCGCATAACGTATGAAGAGCATGCAATCGTCCCCACCATAGCAGCTATGTCTATCATTATACCATCAATCCTGCTGCCATGTCCGTTGTTATTTTCCACCCTGATCCATATCGCCTGCAAAAGGAGGCCGCATCATTGTCCATCCAACGCGTAAGGAGCAAGCTGGCCAAGACCGAAGTACTGCTGCATGATGATCGCCTGCGCGAGCATATCCCGGAGACGCAACTTCTGTCCTACGATGCCATGTCGGCCATGCTCGCGCAATATGGCATGGTCTACATCAAGCCGGACCTCGGAACTTTCGGCAACGGCGTCATGCGAGTCGAAGCGAACCCCGACGGCTACCGCGTTCAGCTAGGCACGCAATCGCATACGCATGCATCGTCGGAAGAGCTGTACGAGAGGATTCTCCGGTTGAAAAGCAAGGGACGTTACGTCATCCAGCGCGGAATCGAGCTGCTACGGCATCAGGACAGGCGCTTCGACGTGCGCGTGATGGTCCAGCAGAATCCCGAGGGACGCTGGGAGACGACCGGCATGATCGGACGCCTCTCCCATCCGAGACGAATCGTCACGAACTACCACAGCGGCGGCACGCCTCTCGCTTTAGACACGCTTACTGCGGATCATCTCGATGCTGACGCCCTGAAGGCATACAAGAATCGCTTAGCCGCTCTGGGTACGGCCGTAGCCGGGCAGCTCACGACCAAGTACCCGAGACTCAAGGAGATCGGCATCGATGTCGCCTTGGACTACACGCTTCATCCCTGGATTCTCGAAGTGAATACGCTGCCTGATCCGTTCATCTTCAAGCGGCTCAGAAGCAAGTCCATATTCCGACGAATCTACCGTTACGCCAAGGCTTACGGCCGATTCAACACGGGCAAGCGCAAGCTCGACCGCCGAACCTCCGCACGCCGCGGATCCGCCGGCAAGTCTCGCGAATCGAACAGAAAGACCGCCCGTCATCCTTCGCGATAACGAGCGGTCTTCTATGCCTATGCTAGACGTCCAAGTTCGTGACGTACTTCGCATGCTCTTGGATAAAATCGCGCCGCGGCTCGACATTGTCGCCCATCAGCGTATCGAAGATCGCATCCGCTTCGATTGCGTCCTCGATCGTTACCTGCATCATCGACCGGCTCTCGGGATCCATCGTCGTCTCCCACAGTTGAGTCGCGTTCATCTCGCCCAAGCCCTTGTACCGCTGGACGTTCACCTTCGCGCCTTCGCCGAACTCGGCGATGATCTGCTCGCGTTCCTTCTCGCTCTGCGCATAACGGATCACCTTGTTCCGTTCGATCTTGAAGAGCGGCGGCTGCGCGATATAGATATAGCCGGCATCGATGATCTTGCGCATGTAGCGATAGAAGAACGTCAGGAGCAGCGTGCGAATATGCGCGCCGTCGACGTCGGCATCGGTCATGATGATGATCTTGTGATAGCGCGCCTTCGCGATATCGAAGTCATCGCTGATGCCGGTACCGAGCGCCGTAATGATGGCACGGATCTCGGCGTTGCCCAGAATCCGGTCCAGCCGCGCCTTCTCGACGTTCAGAATTTTGCCCCGCAGCGGCAGAATCGCTTGGAAATGACGATCGCGCCCTTGCTTCGCGGACCCGCCGGCGGAGTCGCCTTCGACAATATACAGCTCGCTGATCGAAGCATCCTTCGACGAACAGTCGGCCAGCTTGCCCGGCAATGCGCTGACTTCGAGCGCGCTCTTGCGCCGCGTCAGCTCGCGCGCCTTGCGTGCTGCTTCCCGCGCTCGGGCTGCCTGCAGCCCCTTCTCCATGATCTTCCGCGATACGGAGGGATTCTCATCGAGGAATTCCTGGAACTTCTCCGCGAAGAACGATTCGACGATACCGCGGACTTCGCTGTTGCCGAGCTTCGTCTTCGTCTGCCCTTCGAACTGCGGCTCCGGAATTTTCACCGAGATGATCGCCGTCAGTCCTTCGCGCACGTCGTCGCCGGATAGATTCGAGTCATTCTCCTTAATCGTCCCCGATTTGCGCAAGTAATCGTTAATGATCCGCGTCAATGCGCTCTTGAAGCCGGATTCATGCGTACCGCCCTCATGCGTATTGATATTGTTCGCGAAGGAATAGATATTCTCCGCGTAGCTGTCATTGTACTGCAGCGCGACCTCTACTTGGATATGGTCCTTCGAGCCTTCGACATAGATCGGCCTCTCGTGCAGCGCCTCCCGATTCCGGTTCAAGTATTCGACGAATTCGATGATGCCGCCGTCGTACTTGAAGGAATTGCTGACGCCTGTCCGCTCATCGGTCAGCACGAGCTCGATACCCTTATTGAGGAAGGCCAGCTCCCTAACCCGTGTCTGCAGCGTATCGTAATCGAATACGGTCGTTTCCGTGAAAATCTCCGGATCCGGCTGGAACGTCACGGTCGTTCCCGTCTCCTCGGAATCGCCGAGAATGCGCATGTCGTACTGCGGCACGCCGCGACGGTACTCCTGCTGATGGATTTTGCCTTCGCGCTTCACCACCACGACAACCTTCTCGGACAGGGCATTGACGACGGATACCCCTACGCCATGCAAGCCGCCCGATACTTTATACCCTTCGCCGCCGAACTTGCCGCCTGCATGAAGAACCGTCATGACGACTTCCAGCGAAGGCCGCTGCAGCTTCGCATTCATGCCTACAGGAATGCCCCGCCCATTGTCGACAACGGTGACGCTGTTGTTCTCATGAATCGTGATCACGATCTTATCGCAATAACCGGCCAGCGCTTCGTCGATACTATTATCGACGACTTCCCACACGAGGTGGTGAAGTCCCTTGCCGCTAGTCGAACCGATATACATCCCCGGGCGTTTCCGTACCGCTTCCAATCCTTCGAGGACTTGAATCTGGCTCTCGTCGTACGTATGCTGATTCAAGGTCATGCCTTACTCACTGCTCCTCTCAACTGCTCGCTACTCGCCGTTATATATCTGAGAACTGATGCCTCTCTTCTTCAAGGTAGAGGATGATATGGGGGAATAGTAGACCTTCTGCTTCGTGACGACGATCGACTTGGATTCCTCCTCGCCGATGATCTCCACATCCTTGCGCTTCGCGCGGTTAACGACGAATTGCTTGGATATCTTCGAGGATTGCTCGATCGAAATGTCGAATATGGCCACGAGCTCGGAAGCCCGCACGATCTTCTCCCCGCCAAGATGAATATACATCCTAATCCCCACCCTCTCGGTGAAACTCCTGTTAGCGCAAGACAGTGCCGTCCTTCACGTGAAAAATGCTCGCGTCGTGCAGCTTCTGGGTATCGACGCTCTCTAGGCCGGTCGTCGTGATGAACGTCTGCACTTTGCTCTGGAACGTCTCGATCAATTGCGTCTGCCGGCTGCGGTCTAATTCGGACAACACATCGTCGAGCAGAAGCACAGGATACTCCCCGATCTCCTCGCGGATCAACTCGATCTCGGCGAGCTTGAGCGAGAGCGCGGTCGTGCGCTGCTGCCCCTGCGAACCGAAAGTCTGCGCTTCCTTGCCGTTGATATAGAAGGCCAGATCGTCCCGATGGGGCCCGACCAGCGTAATGCCGCGGCGCAATTCTTGGTCTCTAACCTGTGATAACTTTATCATAAATTGCTCAAATAAAACAGTTTCTTCTTCCGCGCCTTCCGCTTCCAGAGAGGGGCGATATTGCACCGTAAGCGCCTCATTGCCGCCCGTTATGCCGGCATGAATCGATTCCGCCCATTTTTGCAGCTTTTGGATAAAGCTTTGCCTTCTTTTCATGATTTTAACACCGAACTCGGCCAGCTGAGCATTCCACACGTCGAGCATCGCCTGCTTTGGCCCGCCCGGCGAAGCCGTCTTCAAGTAGTTGTTCCGCTGCAGGAGCACCTTGCCGTATTGCTGCAGGGTATGCAAATAACCGGGCTGCACCTGGCCGATTTCCATGTCGAGAAACCGCCTGCGGATGCCCGGCGTGCCTTTGACGATCTCCAGATCCTCCGGCGCGAACATGACGACATTGAACGTTCCGACGTAATCGCTGAGCTTGCGCTGCTCGAGCCCGTTGATCTTCGCTTTCTTCCCTTGATGCGAATAGGCCAATTCCAGCTTCACGCTGCCGTACTTGCGTTCCGCTTCGCCCACGATCCGTGCCTGGTCCGCCTGCCAGCCGATCAGTTCCTTATCCTTGGACGTGCGATGGGACTTGGTCAGCGCCAGCACGAAAATCGCTTCGAGCAGATTCGTCTTGCCTTGCGCATTAGGCCCGATGAAGATGTTCACCCGGCCTTCCGTCTTCAAGTCGACATGCGCATAGTTGCGATAATGCTGCAGCTCGATTGCCTTCAGGTTCACGACCGCACGACCTGGAACGCTCCGCACCCTTCAACCTCGACGCGATCTCCCGCGTACAGCTTGCGACCGCGTCGATTATCCGGCTCGCCGTTAATGACGATCTTCGTTTCTTGCAGAAACGGCTTCGCCTGTCCGCCTGTGGATATGCAATCCGCCAGCTTCAGGAATTGCCCTAATGTAATATATTCGGTCGATATGCCGATTGCTTGCATGCGCTGGCATCCTTTCTTAGCCCGTCGTCCGGTAAGGCAAAATAATGTGCTGATTATGGGTATGGTCGGTTCCTCGAATGAGGATCGGACTCATCGCGCCGTTGAAGCCCATGAAAATATGCTCGCTGTCGATGACTTTGAGCGCGTCCAGCATATATTTGGAGTTGAACGCAATGCGCAGCTCGTCTCCGTTGAATTGTTGCACGTCGAGCTGTTCGGTCACGCGGCCAAGCTCGGTCGAGCTGGAGGATACTTCGACTGAACCGTCATTCAGCGTTACGATCCGGACGATGTTCGTCTTCTCTTCGCGGGACATGAGGTATGCGCGATCGATCGCATCCGTCAATTTTTTCGTGTCCAGGACGAGTTCTGTTTTGAATTGCTGCGGAATAATCTTAGAAGTATCCGGATAGGTTCCGTCCAAGAGACGAGAGAAGAACAATACCCGGTCGACCTTGAACAGCACTTGATTGTCGGCAACGACGATCTGGACGGGCTCTTGGGAGTCCGGCACGATCTTCGACAGCTCGTTGAGCGTCTTCGCTGCTATTACGATATTGCCGAAGCGGTAGGAAGGATCGGTCTCGACATGCGACGTGCGGCTGGACAGCCGATGACGGTCCGTCGCGACGAACTTGAATTCCTGGGCTTGCAGATTCCACAGGACTCCGGTCAGAATCGGCGTCTGCTCGCTCGTGCTAGCCGCGAATACGGTCTGGCGAACCATCGATTTCAGCAGGTCGCCGGGTACGACGAACGCGTCGTTCTCTTCGATCGATGGAAGGACCGGGAACTCCTCGGCATCGAGGCCCATCATCTGGATATCCGTCGAACCGGAATGGATCAATACCTGCGAGCCTTCCTTCACTTCGATGGACACTTCGTTCACGGGGAGCTTCTTCACGATCTCGACGAAGAATTTGGACGGCAGCACGATGCTTCCGGGCTTCGTCACTTGAACGATCTGTTTATCGTCCATCTCGGACGGGATGAAGCTCTGAATCGAGATGTCCGTGTCGCTGGCCGTCAACGTAACGCCTTGGTGCGTTACATCGAATTTGATGCCGCCGAGAATCGGAATCGCCGGCCGGGAGGAGATCGCCTTCGAGACCTGTTGGATCGCGTCGTTTAATTCGTCTTTTAATATCGTAAGTTTCATGCTTGCCTCCTAAGCGCGGTTGTACTTTCGGACTTCCGATTTTGCCGTTATTCATATGATGTTATCATAACAGATTTTGTAGTAGTCGTAGTAGGGGCACTGAATATGTGGATAACCCCTGCGAATCGCGATAAAAGAAGCCTATCCACATGTGCATAGCGTGTGTATAGGCTTAAGCGTTATTCAGGACTGTCCACTCTTGATTCGTTCGATTAGATTTTGAACGATTTTGTATAATTCCTGATCGACCAATAGCTGCTGCGCGATCTTGTCATGGGCATGGATGACGGTCGTGTGGTCGCGGCCGCCGAATGCGTCGCCGATCTTCGGCAGCGAGAAGTCGGTCATCTCCCGAGAGAGGTACATGGCGATCTGCCGCGGGAACGCCACGGCCTTCGTGCGTTTGCGGGCTTTGAATTCCTCGAGCCGCAGTCCGTAGAATTCGCCGACGCGGGCTTGAATGTCCTGAATCGTAATCATCTTGGGCCGGCCCGAAGGAATGATGTCCTTCAGCGCTTCCGCCGCGAGATGCGACGAGATGTCCTGATTGATGAGCGAAGAGTAGGCGACCACGCGGATCAGCGCGCCTTCCAGCTCGCGGATGTTCGTATCGATCTGGTTCGCGAT
The DNA here is from genome assembly GCA_023433615.1 of Bacillota bacterium. GTDB lineage: Bacteria > Bacillota > Bacilli > Paenibacillales > Paenibacillaceae > Paenibacillus_I. Next base: position 10,494 of record JAEZCJ010000168.1, read on the forward strand.
GTACACCATGGCTTCGTTCGGGATATCCAGGTTCTCCGCCTTGGCCTTCTTGCGCAGGATCGCGATCCGCGTCTCAAGATCCGGCGGCTGGATATCAGTCATGAGTCCCCACTCGAAGCGCGAACGAAGCCGTTCCTCCAGGGTCGGAATCTCTTTAGGCGGCCGGTCGCTGGAGATGATGATCTGCTTGCGTTCTTCGTGCAGGGCGTTGAAGGTATGGAAGAATTCCTCCTGCGTCTGCTCTTTGCCGGCGAGGAATTGGATATCGTCGATCAGCAGCACATCGATATTGCGGTACTTGTTGCGGAAGCTCTCGCCGCGGTTATCCCGAATCGCGTTGATGAATTCGTTCGTGAACTTCTCTGCCGAGATGTAGAGCACGCGCGTGCTCGGATTGTGCTCGAGGATATAGTGGCCGATCGCATGCATCAAGTGCGTCTTGCCGAGACCTACGCCGCCATAGAGGAACAGCGGATTGTACGCTTTTGCAGGAGCCTCAGCTACGGCGAGGGAAGCTGCATGGGCAAAGCGGTTGTTTACGCCGATGACGAACGTGTCGAAAGTATACTTCGAATTAAGCATGTGCGAGAACGATTCTTCCTGTCCGGACGGTTGTTGTTGGAGAATGGTTGGACTAGGTGCAGCCGGCTCCGGCGGCTTGTTCTCTTCAATGACGAAGCGAAGATCGACCTGGCGGCCGAGGTATTCGAACAGGGTCGTTCGGACAAGCTTGGTGTACCGGCTCTCGAGCCATTCCGCGGCAAAGGTCGTCGGCGCGGTAATGACGAGCAGGCCTTCGCTTGCGAAAGAGGCCTTGGTGGCCTTGAACCAGGTATCGAAGCTCGGCTTGCTTAATTTCGTCTGTATGATGGATAGCACTTGCTGCCACATATCCTGAGAATCTCTCTCCAAAATCAGTCACTCCTTGGCCCGCTTGTGATCACGATGCTATTCTTCGCAGCAAATTCGGCATCGAATCTTGAACGCTGGCGAAATTTCCGGTGCTCATGTAGGTATTGCCTACAAGCATATGCTTCCGAAGTGCGTTTCCTACGGAAACGCTGGAGCTCCTCAATTTCTACCATCGTTCAACCTTCTCGGTGCTGACAACCGGGCTTTTATAGAACACATAAGGGAAAAAGCCGAAAAAAGACAAAAAAAAACGGCAACTGCCAGCTTGAATGGCATCGCATGAACTCGATTCAATCAAGAGGCGTGTCGAAAATTATAGAATACGCGCGAATCATCCACAACATGCACGGTGGAAGCAGAAAGTTATTAGAAGGGGATAGATAATTGTTCACAAAGTTATCCACAGCATGTGAATAAGTCTGGGGATGAATAAAAATATCCACATCAAAAACATCTCTATCATAGCAAAAACTGTCCGTTATTTCAACGAGATTCAATATTTTATCCACATTTACAACGGGTTGTGTATAAATGTTATGGACAACACTAGATATTGTTGATAGCTTGTGTCTATTTCGACAAAATGCGCCTTTTCCCATAAAAACTATGCACATGTTATCAATTTTTCGCGCTTGGTTAAACCCGTTCGCAGCTGCCTGACGCCGGGCTTGCCGCGATCGCGCGATCCGCAGCATCGTTGACTTTTGGCGGGCGGTATGGTTTAATTGAAAAAGCGTTTTTTCAAGCGTAGTCAACGGTACTTGCCGTCAGAAGCGATTGAACGTCGAACATATAGATGATGAGTAGGAGGTGCACAATCAA
>JAEZCJ010000009.1 GCA_023433615.1 Bacillota bacterium
ATCGTTTGGTTCGTTCGGCTCGGGTTTCCTTGTATTTCTTAGGTGTTGGTGTTACCGCTTCCATGTGACCCCTCCTTGCTGATGTCTTCATTTTAGAGCAATCGATACCCGGCCAGTACCCGAAGGATTACGCATAATTTCATGTGATAATTAGCGAATCCGTGCGACCGATCGATCCTTCACTGATTTTCAATGCATGACTAAAGAAACATAAGCTGCCAATGACCGATGATGCATAGGTCCAATTGGCAGCTTATTCGATTGCCGGCTCAAGGGCAGCTACTTTTTGCGGTATGCCGAGGGCGATGTTCCGACATACTTGCGAAATTTGCTGTGAAAATAGTCCACGTTCGTATACCCGACTTTTTCGGCGACCTGATAGACCTTCATGCCCTCATCCAGCAGCGCTTTGGCGTGTTCGATCCTTACTTTATCCAGATAGGTGTTGAAATATTCGCCAGTCGCGTTCTTGAACAGCTTGCCCAGATAGGCGCTGTTATAGTTGAATACATCGGCCAGCGTATCCAGCTTCAGATTCTCCTGATAGTTGCGCTGAATGAGATCGATCATCTTCTTGATCTGCTTGTCCGTCCCCGGCGTCTCGACGCTGTCGGCCAATTCGACCAGAAGTTCACCCATCCGTTCGATGAATTCGTCGTAACGGTACTCCTTATAGATCTCCAGCGTGCCTGCCGATGTATCTTGCGCGATATGAGACAGCCCCGGATTGGCATGCGCGAATTTCGCGATAACCGATGAAATCAATTGTGCGGTATGCGACTTGATCTCGTCTTCGCCAAGGCCCGCAGTGCGCAACCGTTCGCCTGTCTGTCTTGACAGTTCGCGTATGGCTTCGTCATTCGCGATATCGATCGCCAGAAACATCTTATCCGGCAGATCGTCCAGCTCGATACGTCCATCTCCTGCGGCATCGAGAGGTCTCGGGCTGATCAGCGAGACCGACTCCCGACCGTGGATTCGATCATTGCCGAGGAAAAAACGCCGCTTCATGACCTGAAGAGCCTGCTGGTAAGAGCGCTCGACCTCGATCCATTCCTCGGCCTCGCCGCCGCTTGCAGCGACGAAGTCGAGCGATTCGCTGCCGAATGCGGCACGTAGATCGTCGAGCACAGATGCCCGGTTGGCATCTCCTCCGAGGCCGTTCTTGATCACGATGCCGATATAGGGCTCCATGGCGAATACGGCGCCGCGGTCATGCCGATCGAACAGCTCGATCAGTTGACGCTTCACGCTTGCGACAGCCGAAGCTTCGATATTGAAGCGGGACTGCGGCTTCGCCAGCACCACCTCATAGGTTTGCCAGCTCAATCCGGCACGCTCTGCGGCTTCGACGAGCATGTCGCGATAACCGCCCGTCAAGAGCGATTGAATGACCATTTCTCGCGACCATTCGCCGATCCCGCCTGCACGCTGCGCTTCCGTCTCCAGGTCGAGCGTCTTGCGAAGCCTGCGCAGATACCCGATGAGTTCATCCTCGTCAACCGGCTTGAGCAGGTAGCCGTCCGTGCGGAACGCAATAGCTCGCTTCGCATAGTCGAAATCCGCGAATCCGCTCAGAATCAGAATATGCAGGGAATGATTCGTTCTTCTCAGCTGTTCGATGACATCCAAGCCGCTCATGCCGGGCATGCGGATATCGATGATGAGCAGGTCCGGCTTCAATTGCTCGCACTTCGCGATAGCATCCTTGCCGTTCATTGCCGTGTCCACCACGCGGTAGCCAAGCTCTTCCCAATCGATAAGCGTCCGCAGCCCTTCCCTGATCGTCGGCTCGTCGTCTACCAGTAGTACCTTATACATGCGTTTCCCCTCCAAGAGGAATTGTGAAGTAGATGCGCGTCCCCGTTCCGGGAGCGCTCTCGATGTTGAGGCCATGCGCTTGGCCATAAGTCAGCTGCAGCCGCATATGGACGTTGCGCAGGCCGATTCGATTCCGTTCATCGTCGTCCGTATCGCGGAGCGAGCCGTATAGCTCTTCGATTTTCGCGGCAGTCATGCCTGCCCCGTTATCGATGACCTCGACGATAATCTCGTTTGGATGCAGGAAGCGTATCGTGACCGATACGGCCCCGCCTTCTTCCTTATTCTCAAGTCCGTGTATGACCGCATTCTCAACCAGCGGCTGAATAATTAGCGGCGGTATCGGTATTCGCTCGGCAGCCGGATCGATGTTCAACTCATAGTGCAGCCGGTCCTCATAGCGGAACTTCTGGATGTCCAGGTAACACTTCACGATGTCGAACTCATCCTCCAGCGTCGTCTTCCTGCGGCTGGCTTCCAGATTTTTGCGCATTAGCTTACCCAGCAGACGCACGACTTGGGAAATTTCCTTCTCCCCCTTCAGATGTGCCTTCATGCGGATCGATTCGAGCGCGTTGAACAGGAAGTGCGGATTGATCTGGCTGGCCATCATCTTGAACTTGATCTCATTCTGCTTCGACTCGAGCAGCTGCTTCTGCTGATTGGATTCCCGGACTTCTTCGACGAGCTCGTTGATGCTGCCGACCATCGCGTTGAATTGCCGTGCCAGCATCGCGATCTCGTCCCGGCCGTCGATCTCGAGCGAGATGTCCAGCTTGCCTGTCCCTACCATCGTGATATGCTTGCTCAGCTTGCGCATCCGCGTGGACAGGATGCCGGAGAATGCGTAGATCAGGATAAGCGCCAAGAGCAGCGTAGCCGCGATCACGATGAGCGCCGTACGCTGGATCGTGACGACGTCTTCCGTGATGTGATCGACGGAGAACGCCGTTATGATGCGCAGCTCGTTGTTGCTCTTCACTGGCACCAACGGTTCGATCATGATGCGGTACGTTTCCCCGTCGACCTCTTCTTCGAACGATCCGACGCGCTCCGAAGCGAGGCGCGGATGGAATTCGATCTCGTCGAGCTTCTTGCCGATATTCTCGAACCGATTCGCGGAGACGATCGTGTTGCTGTCGTCCACGATCATCGTCTCGAACGTCTCCTGATTCAGAATCGTGCTGAGGGTGTTCATATTGACGTTCACGACCAGCACGCCGCTCGTTAACGTATCGAAGAAGTTCACCTTGCGCACGAGGCTGAGATAACTGCGCTTGTCCCGCTCGTCCTGCAAGTAGTACCAACCCACCGTATCGTTCAAGCTGACCAGCGCCTGGCGATACCAATCCGCTTGCATGATCGAATCGTCCGGCTGCAGGAACTCCCAGTTGTTAAGCAGCGTCGGATTGTCCATGTAGAACCGAATATTCGAGATTTCGTCATAGAGGCTAAGGAAATGGCTGAAATCATGGTACTCCCGATAAGCAGAGACAACCTCATAGGTCGTCCTGTAATGGGTGTTCGCTACGGTTTCCAGACGGGGATCATTGGCCAAACGGTAGGCCGTGTCGGTCGACACATTGATGACTTCGAGCGTTCGCTGTTTCACCCGCCCTACGTTCGACACCGTCTGTTCGACAGCATTGTTAAGCGCCATTTCATGCAGCTCGATGGTAAGCAAATACCCGACCGTGATGACGGGTACGAAGACGACGATAATAAAAGACAAAAATAGCTTCGTTCGAATCTTAAGGTCATTAAATATTCGCAGCGCGAATCGAAACACGTCGAATCCCTCCAGATGGGCGGCCTGTACGCACGCGGCCTGCCTCTATCGGGATAGAGGCAGGCGAGAGAGTGTACGCTGTTCGGCTGTTATTGTGCGGCAAGAATGGCGACGCCGCGTCCCGCCACGGTGACGCTGCCTGTCGACTGCGCGCCGGACAACAGGTCGACATAGTTGCCTTCATGCAGGATGACGGTTGCATCCTCTGCGAGATGATTCATCAAGAACAGCATGGAGCGGCCATCCTTCGTGCGTACCGAGGCTTCCACGCCTTCCGGAGCCTGCTTCACGAGAGGTAGGATCCCCTTCTCCGCGCACAGCTCCCCAAGCAGCCCTTCCAGGAATGTTGCGTCAGGGCTCGAGGCAATGTACCAAGCCTGACCTTGACCGAAGCGGTTGCGCGTAACGACCGGCATGCCTTGGTAGAAGTCTTCGCCATACTCCGCTAGCGCTTCAGCACCTTCGAGATGAATCAGATCGCAAAGCAGCCCGCATTCGTATGACCCTTGCAAGCTGCCCACTGGCTGCTTCATGACAAGCTTGTTCCGCCGATCCGGGAACAGCGCATCGATCTCTTCGGCCCATATGCCGAGCACGCTGCGCAGCTCGCCGGGGTATCCTCCCGTCGTAACGATGTCATTCTCGTTCACGATGCCGCTGAAGAATGTCGTGATGAACGTCCCTCCGCCTTGCACATATTGCTCGATCTTATTGGCGTAGCCTGGCTTCACCATATACAGCACCGGAGCGATCACGATCTCGTAACCGGTCAGGTCCTCATCCGTGCCGACCATGTCGACCTGGATATGCTGCTTGAACAAGGCTGCATAATACTTATGCACTTCATCGACGTATTTCAACGCAATCGACGGCCCGCTGGACAGCTCGACGGCCCATCGATTCTCCCAATCGAACACGATGGCGACCTTCGCGTTTACGCGTGCATCCAGGATCGAATCGGATAGCTTCGCCAGTTCGCCGCCCAACTCCGCGACTTCCCGGAACACGCGCGTATGCTCATGACCGACATGCTCGATGACGGCGCCGTGATACTTCTCGCAGGCACCGATCGACCGCCGCAGTTGGAAGAACAGAACGGTATCGGCGCCCCGTGCCACCGCCTGGTAGCTCCAGAGTCGCATTACGCCGGGACGCTTGAGCGAATTGTAAGCCTGCCAGTTCTGCTGGCTCGGCGTCTGCTCCATCAGCATGAACGGCTGACCGCTTTTCAGACCGCGCATCAGGTCATGCACCATGGCCGTATAGCTGACCGGCGTATCGAGCGACGGATAATTGTCCCACGAGATGACGTCCATATGCTTCGCCCATGCATGATAGTCGAGCTCCGGATACGTGCCCATCAAGTTCGTCGTGACGGGCAGGTTCGGCGTATGCTTTTTCACCGCGTCGTATTCCAGCTTGTAGCACTCGAGCAGGCTGTCGGATTGGAAGCGGCGATAGTCGAGCGAGTTGCCTTGGAAATTCGTGCGGTTGCCTCCCCATTCCTCGCTCAGTTCGTTCGGCGCGACGATCTCGTCCCAATCGTAGAACGTATGGCCCCAGAACCGCGTGTTCCAGGCTTGATTCAGCTTGTCCAGCGTGCCGTAGCGATTACGCAGCCAGACGCGGAATGCCGCCTCGCAGTTGTCGCAGTAGCAGTAGCCTCCGTACTCATTGGAGATGTGCCAGATCAGCACGGCCGGATGATCCTTGTAGCGCTCGGCCAGCTTGTCTGCCATGCGCACCGAATACTTGCGGTAAGTCGGGCTGTTCGGACAAGAATTATGCCGTCCGCCGAATTTGCGCTTGCGCCCCTGATAATCGACGCGCGTCACGTCAGGGTAGCGCTTCGCCATCCAGGCCGGATGCGCGCCGGTGCTGGTAGCCAAGCACGTATAGATGCCGTTCTCATACAGTCGGTCGATCGTAGCGTCAAGGTGCTCGAACCGATACGTATCCTCATTCGGTTGATTCAACGCCCACGAGAATACGTTTAGCGTCGCCACGTCGATGCCGGACAGCTTGAACATCCGGATATCTTCGTCCCAGATTTGCTGACTGTCCCATTGATCCGGGTTGTAGTCGCCGCCATACCAAATTTTGGGCAATTTATCGTTGATCATCTTTCTGACCTCCAATATTAATATATAAGTATAATTCCATTGTAAAGGTTGTAAATAACGCTATAAATATAATAATATCGATCATAGATATAATAATTCGGAAATCTTGTTAGGAGAGTGTCCACATATGCCCGATACCGCGCTTCGAAGACTGGTCATGCCCGCGGAGCTCGCCCAATATTTGCCGCTTGCGATCGAGAGCATCGGGATCAATCCGGCGCAGGAGCAGGTGTCGCGGCCGCTCGGTTATGACTGCTATCATTGGCTGCAGACCGTGGCGGGCGAAGGCGTCATGACGATTCTCGGGAAGACGGTCGCCTTGCCGGTCGGATCAGGCGTCTTATTGTTTCCTGGTGTCCCCCATTCTTATGAAGCGAAGGAAGATTATTGGGAGACCGCCTTCCTCACATTCTACGGCCCGTCCGCCGATTCGGTCGTCGCTTCCATCGGCGTTCATGAATCCGCCTTGTTCCGATGGCAGCACGAGTCCGGTATCGACTCCCTCGTGGAAGAAATTCTCGTGAATCTGGAGAATGAAGGCGATGTGTTCGGCATTGCCACATCCGCCGGGACGTACCGGTTCTTGGTGACGCTGGCCCGATTCGGCACGATGCCGGGCAAGCGGACCAGCGATCCTGACCGGCTCGGTAAAGTGAAGACCGTCATCGAATGGATGGAGTCGCGCTACATGGACCCCGAGATCGGCATGGAGGAGATTGCCGCCGTTCTGGGACTGTCGATCCGCCGGCTTACCGGCCTGTTCCAGGAATCGTTCGGCTTGTCTCCCTACAAGTACTTCATCCAGCTGCGTCTGCGCAAAGCGAAGGAACAGCTGGTCCGGTCGTCATCGTTGCCGATTCGCGCCATCGCGGAGCGCGTCGGGTTTCGCGATCCGAGCCATTTTGTCGCGACGTTTCGCAAGCATGTGGGACTCACGCCCGAACAATTCCGCAAACTCCACTAGAGTCGGGTTGTGATGGCGATGGATATGCTGACGAAGCTCACTCGGCGGCGAATCTTGAACGCTGGCGAAACTTCCGGTGCTCATGTAGCTTTGACTACACTGCGCTCCTCATTTTCTACCATCGTCCAACCTTCTTGGCCCTGACAACCCGACTTTAGAAATGCGAAATATTTGCATTAGACTAATTGTGAACGGATTTTGTTGCCAATTATGCGGGTATCCTCTTGTGGCTGGGCATGATAGAATCGGACGGAAGATCCTATATAGAAGTAAGTTGAAATACATAGCCGAGAGGAGTCAATACAATGTCCGAAACGACGTACCCTTTCCAGAATCCCGATCTGCCGCTCGAGACGCGCGTGAATGATCTGGTTAACCGCTTCACGCTTGCCGAGAAAATCGACCTCATGCCGCAATACCAAGCCGAGATTCCCCGCTTGCGCATTGCCAAATATAAGCACGGCACGGAAGCCGCGCACGGCGTTGCATGGCTTGGCCAAGCAACGACCTTCCCGCAGCCGATCGGCCTGGCCTGCACTTGGGATACCGACCTGCTCGCGCGCGTCGGCAGCGTGATCGGCGATGAAGCGCGCGGCTTCTTCCGTCGCGACCCTGCAATCAACGGCTTGACGCTATGGGCGCCGACCGTCGACATGGAGCGCGATCCGCGCTGGGGCCGCACCGAGGAAGCGTATGGCGAAGATCCTCATCTGGTCGGCAAGCTCGCAAGCGCGCTCATCCGCGGCATGCAAGGCCCGGACCCGTTTTACCTGAAGGCAGTCGCATCGCTGAAGCACTTCATCGGCAACAACAACGAGGTCGGCCGTGCCGACAGCTCGGTGAGCATCGACCCGCGCAACATGCGCGAATATTATCTGAAGGCGTTCGAGCTGCCGTTCAAGGAAGGCGGCGCGCAGTCGATGATGACGGCGTACAACGCCGTGAACGGCGTGCCCGCTAACCTCAATCCTGACGTCAATCGCGTCGTGAAGCAGGAATGGGGCATGAGCGGCTTCGTCGTCAGCGACGCATGGGACGTGTCGGGCACGATGCGCGACCATGGTTACATGGAGACGCATAAGGAAGGCGTCGCGGCTTCGATCAAAGCCGGCATCGACAGCTTGACCGACGATGCCGAGCTGATGAAGCAGTCGATACGCGAAGCCTTAGCCGACGGCTTGCTCACGGAGAACGATCTGGACGTTGCGCTCCGCAATACGTTCCGCGTTCGATTCCGCCTGGGCGAATTCGACCCCGAAGAACGGAATCCGTACGCGAACATCGACGAGTCGATCATTCTGCGTCCGGAGCATGAAGCGTTATCGCTCGAGACTTCGCGCAAGAGCATCGTGCTCTTGAAGAACGAAGGCAATCTGCTGCCGCTTGCTGCGGACAAGCTGCGCAAGGTCGCCGTCATCGGACCGCTGGCAGGTACCGTCTACCGCGACTGGTACAGCGGCTCCCTTCCCTACGCCGTGACGCCGCTGCAAGGGATCGTGGAGAAGCTGACCGGCGAAGGGCTTGCGCACGGTGAGACCTCTATATCCGCAGCCGCTGCCGGCGACCGCGTCGCATTCGCCAACGGCTCGGACCGCGTGAAGCTGAAGGCGCAATCGAACGGCCGCTACGTCCGCGCGACCGATGCCGACGGCAGCGCATCGCTTGCAGCGGATGCCGCGGATTCCGCTCAGGCGGACGTCTTCGAGACGACGGATTGGGGTTGGGACAGCCATACGATCATCGCGGAGAAGAACGGTCGTTACTTAACGACGGATGACCGTATCGTGACGGCCTCCTCGACGCAGATCTGGGAGTGGTTCACGAAGGAAGTATTCCTCGTGCGTCCGGAGACGGCATCCGGCGGCGAAGCCGCCGCAATCTCGACATGGAAGGGCCAACCCGTCACCGTGAATGCGGCAGGCGAGCTCGTCGTCGGCACCGGCGATGCAGCCGTAACGGCTAACGAGATCAACGTATCCGGCGTCGCCAGCCTTGATGATAACGATGGCGATGCAGGCGCCGAGCGATTCGCGGTGGAGAAAGTGACGAACGGCGTACAGGAAGCCGTACAAGCCGCTCGCGACGCCGATGCTGCCATCGTGTTCGTCGGCAACCATCCGCTCATCAACGGCAAGGAAACCGTCGACCGTCCGGACATTACGCTCGCCGAGTCGCAGGAACGCCTAATCCGGGAAGTGCATGCCGCCAATCCGAACACGATCGTCGTCATCGTCGGCAGCTATCCGCATGCCGCGAATTGGACGAACGCGAACGTGCCGGCGATTCTCTATACCTCCCATTCCGGCCAGGAGCTTGGCCGAGCGGTGGCCGACGTATTGTTCGGCGCGTATAACCCTGCGGGACGCTTGAACATGACCTGGTACAAGTCGGTCGACCAGCTGCCGGACTTCATGGAATACGACATCCGCAAAGGCAAGCTGACCTATCAATATTTCGAAGGCGAGGCGCTGTATCCGTTCGGGCACGGTCTCTCCTACTCGGCCTTCAGCTACAGCGGATTGTCGCTGGGCGAAGGGACCGTCAGCGATGGCGGACGCGTATCGATCAGCTGTACCGTGAACAACGCGAGCAGCGTCTACGGCGAAGAAGTCGTCCAGCTCTATGCGCGCGTGAACGGTTCGCGCGCGAAGCGTCCGCTCAAGCAGCTGCAGGGCTTCCGTCGGATCGGTCTCGAAGCCGGACAATCCCAAGTCGTGACGTTCGACCTCGCAGCGGACGATCTAAGAATCTGGGACGTTACCCGTGACCGGTACTGTCTCGAGATGGGCGATTGCACGATCATGATCGGCTCCTCCTCCGAGCAGATTAACCTGACCGGTACGATTACGGTGGATGGCGAGTCGATCCCGCCGCGCGGCCTTCGCCAGGTAACCCGTGCCGTGAACTACGACGAGTATGAAGGCGTGATCGTGGACGAGTGCACCGAAGGCGGCGACAGCATCGCATCATCGGCGTTGGATGCCGGCCGCGAACCGGCCTGGATTCGCTTCGACGATGCCACGCTCGACAGCGGCATGCATTTCATGGAGCTGCGTGCATGCAGCGTTCAGGGCGCGACTGTCGAAGTGCGGCTCGATGCGCCTGACGGCGCGCTCGCCGGCAGCTGCGAGATCGCTGCCGGGGGCAGGCAGCAGTGGCAGAGCTTCACTTGCGCCGTCGATATGATCGAAGGCCGTCACAGCGTCTACCTCGTGCTTCGCGGTGCGGCGAACGTCAGCTGGTTCCGGTTCGGCGGCTGATCGGTCACGAAGCAAGGTGTAAGAGGAATTAGGAAGCGGTCGTTCAAGTGCTGCATGAAGCACTTGAACGACCGTTATTTGCTCTGCGCCTACCATCACCATTAGCTACAGTGAGCTAGGTACTTGTACGATATATCGTACACATGAAGCATCACTGTCCCCGAGTTGTTGGCTTTGTACGATAATTCGTTCAACTGCAGTCAAACGAGGCATCGAGCAGACATATTTGTACGATGTCTCGTACAAAAGATCACGAGACAGCCTTCGAAGCCGTGACTTTGTACGCTATTTCGTACACTGCACTTCGCTGGTTCATGAATCATAAGACCGCTGCCAACTCAACCACTGTTGAGCTTTATCGCCCTGCTCCCAGACCCGCCGTTGCCGCCGCTTAATGCCTCCATCACGCATGCGCTCACATACGCGAAGAGAGACTGTCCTACCCGTCTGCGACGAATCGAACAGTCTCCGTTCTCACCTGCCCTTACAGCTTAATCGCGATGCGCTTCGCACCGGCTGCCGGCGTAATCTCGACGCCTTCTGCCGTGCTGACAGCCGTTCCGCCGTCAACCGATGCCGCGCTCTCGATGCCGCGAAGCACGAGCGTCCATGGCTTGCTTGCGCCTTCGACGTTCAGATCGATTGCGCTTCCGTTGCGAACGGCCGTTACGCTCAACTCTACCGAACTGCCGTCCAAGCTGTAGACGCTGGTTGCTGCCGTTGCGCCGTCTTCCAGCTCATAGAGATGCAGCGTCACATTGTCCGCAAAATCATAATCCGGACGCTGATTGTCCTTGCCGATCGCGATCAGCGAGTTCGGACGAACGAGCAGCGGAAGCGTCATGTAGCTGTGCTTCTCGTCATGCCATTTGCCGCCGATGACCGTGTCGCCTGTCAGCAGATTCGTCCAACGGCCTTCCGGCACATAGTACTTGACCGTGCCGCGCTCGTTGAAGATCGGCGCGACCAGCAGACGATCGCCTAACATGTACTGGCGATCCAAGTAATGCGTCGTCGGATCTTCCGGGAATTCAAGCACCATTGACCGCATCATCGGAATGCCGCGCTCCTTCGCTTCTACCGCATAGCTGAACAGATGCGGCATGAGCGTGCTCTTCAGTTCCGTGTAATGGCGGAGGACGTCGACCGATTCCTCGTCGAACAGCCAAGGCACGCGGTACGACGTGCTGCCGTGCAGGCGGCTGTGCGAGGACAGCAAGCCGAACTGTACCCAGCGTTTGTAGATGTCGGCCGGCGCAGTCTGCTCGAAGCCGCTGATATCATGGCTCCAGAAGCCGAATCCCGACATGCCTAACGACAAGCCGCCGCGCAGCGATTCCGCCATCGAGTCGTACGTCGCCGAGCAATCTCCGCCCCAGTGTACGGGATACATCTGGCCGCCGGCAGTCGCCGAGCGCGCGAACAGCATGGCTTCCCCTGTGCCGCGATGCTCTTCGAGCAGCTCGAACACCGCTTTATTATAGAGCTGCGTATAGTAGTTGTGCATTTTCTGCGGATCGGAACCGTCGAACCAGACGACATCCGTCGGAATGCGCTCGCCGAAGTCCGTCTTGAAGCAATCGACGCCCATGTCCAGCAGCCGCTTCAGGTGACCTTTATACCACTTCACGGCATCCGGATTCGTAAAGTCGACCAGACCCATGCCCGCTTGCCACAGATCCCACTGCCACACGTCTCCGTTCGCCTTTTTGACGAGATAGCCTTTCTCCATGCCTTCCTTGAACAGCTTCGACTTCTGCGCGATGTAGGAGTTGATCCATACGCAGACGCGCAGTCCGCGATCCTTCAGGCGGCGCAGCATGCCTTCCGGATCGGGGAACATCGCCGGATCCCACTCGAAATCGGTCCATTGGTATTCTTTCATCCAGAAGCAATCGTAGTGGAACACATGCAGCGGAATGTTGCGCTCCGCCATGCCGTCGATGAAGCTGTTGCAGGTCGCTTCGTCATAGTCCGTCGTGAACGACGTCGTCAGCCACAGACCGAACGACCATGCGGGCGGCAATGCCGGTCTGCCGGTCAGCTTCGTATAGTTGTCCAGAACGTCCTTCATCGTCTCGCCGCCGACAATGAAGTACTCGAGCGACTCGCCTTCCACGCTGAAGCCGACCTTCGAGACGATCTCGGAAGCGACCTCGAACGATACGCGTTCCGGGTGGTTGACGAATACGCCGTACCCTTCGCTCGACAGATAGAACGGGATGTTCTTGTAGGCTTGTTCGCTTGCCGTGCCGCCGTCTTCGTTCCACGTATCGACGACTTGTCCGTTCTTGATGAACGGCGTGAAGCGTTCGCCGAGCCCGTAGATCTGTTCGCCGACGCCGCAATCGAGCATCTCGCGCCAGTACGGTTTGCCGCGGTCTTGAATATAACCGGCGCCTTTATTCGCCGTTCCGGTCAGCCTGCGATCGCCATAGAAGAACTCCAGTCCCCAAGCCGGTTTGTGAATGTGCGCCTTCAGCTTGCCGCTCGTCAGGGACACGTATTCGTCCGTCTGCGCGATCGCGACAGGGTGCTTCGTATCCTGTGCCACTTGGAACTCCGGTCCGCTGTTATTCACGCCCGCATGATGAACCCATTTCACGCGGATAACGTCCGGGATCGGCGAGCTGATCTCTGCCGTCAACAATGTCGCGTTGAGCGTATCGCCTTTCGTGCGAACGAATTTCGTCGCTGAGTAGACCGATATCTCGTTAGCGCTTACATGTACGTCTCTTACTTCCGTGGGATAGGAGATCTCCACGCCTTTACGCATCATCCAATAGCCGTCGGTAAACTTCATTTGCGATCCCTCCATTTCATTTACTATAATAATATTGTCTTCTATCAGACATTTCCGCAGGTATTTTGTCCGATTCTATTACGATTTTGACATTGGAGCGCGATTTTCGATGAATAAGGCACTTCTGAAGGAAGAACGCAAGCACGGAGACCCCGCTTACCCGGTCAGCATCTATCGCATTACTTGTCCTCCGGAAGAGCCGCTGCTCGATCTTCACTGGCATGACGAGCTGGAATTTCTCCTCGTAACCGAAGGGCAAGCCGTATTCCGCGTGGAGATGGCCGACTATGCGGTTCGCGCAGGCGAAGCGATCTTCGTGAACAGCGGCGAGCTGCATTCCGGTTACGTGAGCGGCGACGCCCCCTGCTCGTTCGCTGCCGTCGTCTTCCATGCCGACTTGCTCGGCAAGGGCATGATCGATCGCCTTCGTGACCAATACATTATGCCGCTCTTGCAGCGCAGCGTCCGCCCGCCGGTCCATCTCCGGCATGATGATACGACCTATGCCGAGCTCCTGACGCTATTAACCAAGCTGTTCGAGCTGAATCTGCAGCGCGAACTCGGATATGAGCTATCGACGAAGGGACTGCTCTACTTGGCGATCGTCCAGCTGCTTCAGGCGGCTGAGCCCGTGCAGCATGACCAGCGGCTGGAGGCCGGGCAGATCCGTACCGACCGGTTGAAAGCCGCTGTAGCGTATATTGAGGAGCGCTACCAGGAGCAGATCCAGCTTCGCGAGCTGGCAGAGCTTGTATCCATGAGCGAGTCTTACTTCTGCCGCTTCTTCAAGCGCATCACGACCAAGAGCCCTGTCGAATACATCAACCATTACCGCGTGCAGCAGGCAGCCGCGATGCTTCGCCAATCCGATAAGAAGGTCATGGACATCGCGCTGGACGTCGGCTTCAACAACCTCAGCTATTTCAACGTCGTTTTCAAGCATCGCTTCGGCTGTACGCCTGCAACCTACCGCAAGCGCGAGATGCGAACCGACTAGGCCGCGCCACGGCGCAATAGCACCCCATCATAAAGTTTCCAAAAGCAAGCGTACTCATTCGAATTGGAGGGATATCCATGGAAATCGTCTTCATTCGGCATGGACACGGGGAACATCTCAACGATTATCCTCATCGGTTGAACACGCTGCACCCTAGTCTGACTGCGTACGGACAGTTTCAGGTGGCGCAGCTGCGAGAAACCATACGTATACAACCCGAAGATTTGGTACTCGTAAGTCCAACCAAACGTACAATCGATACCGCAGCGATCTTGCTTGATCGTCTATCTTGCTATATTTCTCCTCTTGTTGGCCCAAGAATGTTCCCGCAGAGTCCTGAATCCCCATCCCTAGCCTGCGATCGCATCCTGACGAAAGCCGAAATCACTGCGTTATATGGCTTCTCTAACCTGGTTGATTTGGAATTGGACTGTTGGGAGGAAGGGATTAACCGGATCGACCAGGATGTATTCGAGCGGTATGCCAAGCGGTTATTCGATTGGATCGGAGAAAAGTATGCGAAGGTGTATATGATTTCGCACGATGGCACGATCACGAATTATCGGATATTGCTCGGAGAAGCCGGACTAACTCGAGAAGATTTTCTCGGGGAGGCAGGCGTATACCGGATGATCACGCAGATTCGCATGCTGCCGCATTTCCCTCCGCCGCAATGACCACCAGCCATCGCGTACCCGCACGATTCCCATCTCTAACGGAACACATCGCCGCTATTCAGCGTTAATCGAGCAGTTCTGAATCGTAACGGAACTACGGGACCTTATTGGCATCATTATGGTGCAAATCTTGAGATTGGGTCCACATAAGGTCTCTCTGTTCCGTTAGCCGTTCAAATCGATCGAATACGACAAATTAGCGTCTCTGTGTTCCGTTACGATAGCGATGACCCGACCAGTTTTAACCTCCGGCTCTCCCATCCCCCTCCGTCATACCGCCATCCTCCAGCCCTCCCATACCCGACCGTCATATCACCTGCCTCCAGC
>JAEZCJ010000028.1 GCA_023433615.1 Bacillota bacterium
ATGCTCCGCAATCGGCTGCGTCCGCAGATCGCCCAGCGCATCGTTAATCGTCGCATACAGCTCGGTCGCATCCGCGATCCAGTTCGAATATTCGGTCGAGAAGTACGAATCGAACGCCGTGAACTTCAGCTCCGACGACGATTCATGCGACCAGAAGAAATGCGGCGCAGCGCCGTATTCGATGGAACGAAGCAGATGGAGCTGCAGATCTTGCTCATCGTGAAGATTGATCGGCGAACCGGCATAATCGATATAGCCGTGTATGACCATCTGATAGAACGGCACGACCTCGTCGACGATATTGAAGCCGCTGCCTTCGAGCGGTACGTTCACCAATTGATCCGCGTATGGCAGCGCATACGCATTGCCTCCGGTCATGAGCAGGTTCGGATACCGTTCTTCGAGCTTGCCCAGCTGTTCGGTCACGATGTTCTTCGCCGTATCGCGAATGATGGTACGGCTGATGCGATAATCCGCATGCAGCAAGTCGCCGAGATCGCGGAGCGATAAGGCATCGATCTTGTACTTGCCGTAGCTGTCCGCGAATGCGTCCACGAAATGCGGAAGCTTCGCCGGCGAGAGCAGCCAGTACGTGCCGAGATCGTAGTCCATCGTGTTGAATGCGCGGTTGTACGGCGTTCTCGTCGCAACCTCGCGCGTGACGAACCGCGCCGCATCGGAAGCTGGCTTGAAGCTTGCGCTGTCGCGCAGCACATGCTGGAACGCGACGTCCGGATATAGCTTGCCGCCCATCGACTCCAGTTGCTCCGCGAGCTTCCTTAGCTCGGATTTGCTGCCGAGCTTGCCGTCCAGGCTGACCTTCGACGGAATTTTATGTTTCATGCCGCCGTTGAACCAGCCCAAGTAGCGCATCTGAACATTCGAAATGCCGTTCTTCTCGAGCTCCGCAGCGATTGCGCCGGCTTCCTCGATCGTTGTCATCGGCACAAGCCCTTTATAAGGTACGCCGAGGAACGTCTTGCGCTTATCGACTGCGCCCAGCACGTCGGCATAGAACGGCATGTCGCCTTCCTTCTCGATCGGCTTCAGCTTGCCTGCCGACTCCAACCGCTCGCGATACAGCTTAGCCATGCCGGAGTATGTCGCTTCGGAACCGGACAAGAAGCTATAACGCACTTGCACGTCGCCTTGATAGCGGCTCTCCGTCAACAGTTGAATTTCTTCGACTTGGTTGCCTTTGTACAGCTCCAGCTCATCCTCGCCGCGAATCGCGAAGCTGGCGAATACGTTATTGTAGGAATTTTGGCGTCCGCCTACATCGGCCTTAATGCCCGCGATGCTCTCGCCTTCTTCGATCTCGGCGAACCAGGCATTGTCGCCGGTCTTCAGACCGAATACCGGCAATCGCGCACTCTCCGAGACCTGGCCGCGGCGGCCGCTGTTATCGTTCAGATCTTCGCCGTAAATCCGCTGTGCGTATACTTCGGCGTTGGACTTCCCGTTATTCAGGTGAATCAATCCGCCCGAACCGTCCGGTACGAGCATGTAGCCCTGCTCATCCACGCCAGCGGCGCCGAAGAAGTTCAGCAGCTCGATATTGCGGACGTTGAAGCCCTCGGCCTCCTGCAGTTGGCCGACCGGCACGAACACGACGAGGCTGTCGCCGTCGAGCTTGTATTCTACCAAGATGGTGAAGTTCGGGCGTTCCGCGCCGGCCCCGGCTCCGCCTCCGTTCTCCTCATTGTCGAATGCCAGATCCTCTTCGGTATAGCCCGCCTTCTCGAAGGCATCCAGCATTCGCGCAAGCACGAGGGGGCGCTCGACCGAAGAATCGAGACGCTCAAGCACTTCAGGGTTCGACGCGGACGGCAAGTAACCGCGGTTCACGGTGACCTTCGTCGCGTCGTCCAGCTTGCTGAGTATTTTCTCTTCCATCCGCTGCTTGCTGATCAGCCTTGGCAGCGCATTGATTCCCAGCGACGCGTCGCCGAGCGTATACGTAATCCGCAGACCGTTCTCGATGCTTTCCGTCGTGAATTGATTGTTCGAGATGGCTCGCGCGAAGTTCGTGTACGTGCTTAGCGTGCCGATGTTATCGCGAAAATTCAGCGTTAGCTGCGAGGACAACAGTTCTTTCTCGTACGGCGATGCCTTCGCGTCTTCATTGCGATCCTCCGGATTGCTGCGCCACACCTTGCGGCTTTTCTTGTCCAGAACGGCAATTTCGGTCGTTTCCTCATGGTAGTACAGCGCCAGTGCGTCCGTCTGCGCAGCCAGCTTCATGCCGGGTACGCTGCTCGAGCTATCCGGCAAGAACTTGACCTCCGCTCCTGGCAGCGCTTCGGTCGTTCCTTTGACATAGGACGAGACGCTTATGGCAGGGGCGCCTTTCGTCACGATGCTGTAGATCAATGCAGCGATACCGACGACCACGATGCAGGCCAGCACCGCATACCATTTTTTTCGCTTATTCATGGTGCGGCCCCCTTTACGTTCGGAATAATAGTTCGCGGTAGACATCGACGACGAAGTAATACATTTGCATCCCCAAGCTGAATGCCAGCGTGCCGAGGAAGACGACGATGCCCATAGCGACGACGGTCAACACCATCGTAAGGACCGCTTTGGACGCCGTGTACTGATGCACCGTCATGATGCCGACGAACAAGAGATAGATGAACCAGATGGCGGCGAAGCTATTCAACATGAAGTAGAATGCTGTCTCTTCCTGCGCCATGAATCGGCTGATGAACGTCAACGGGAGGTTGACCAGGATGAGCGGAAGCAGCGCATAGCCCGTAGCCATGACGATTTCCTTAAACTTGCCTTCGCCTTCCATCAACGTCGTGATCGACCAGTTCGCGATGCAGAACAGGAAGAACGGCAGCACCGTGAATTGGATGTCATCCAGACTGTTCAGATAGCGTGGATCGTTGAAGTTGACCAGGAACCCAGCGAACTGTTTCTGCAGAATCAGAGTAAGCACGAGGAGCGCAAGGATCGCCATCGCGACTCTGACCTTGCCTTTCCCTTCGTACTTCATGTCCCAGAACCCGTCGAACGGATGCAGGATGACATGGAGCGGAAACTTTATATAATCATGCTTCACGTCTCTCACTCCTTCCGATTCTTACTTTCCTGAAAATCTTCAACGCCAGCAGCGCTCCGATCAGGATCATGACGCCGGTCATGGCGGTGCCGAAATGCTCTTGCATCACTTCGCGACGGTACCGCTTGAATGCCGTGGAATAATACTTGCGCTCCATCCCCAGCTTAAAATACTCCATCGCTTCCTTATTCTTCTTCTCCATCAGAAGCGACCGGCCGATACCGGTGTACGCGATATCATAGTTGGTATTCATCTGCAGCACTTCTTCCCAGAGAGCGACGGCCTGGTCGTCGAGTCCGTTGTAATGGAGCGTCGTCGCTTCATGGACGAGACTGCCGAACTTCGTCGGCTTGAACACGACGATATTGTTCTTGCCGCGGTCCAGCACGACCAGCTTATTGCCTACCCGTTCCACTGCCACAGGCGTATTGAATACCCCGAGCTGCGTCCCCCGGCCGCCGAACGCGTACAGCATATCGCCTTCGTCGTTGTAGGCGAACAACCGTGCGCGCAGCGAATCGAGCGCGACGTACATCCCGCCGCCAAGCACTTTGATGTCGACGAGCTTGGACGGACCGGAGTTATTGCCGAATATGCGGTAGCGGACCTCGCCGTTCGGCGAATTCTCCGAGAACCGCTTCAGAACGTCCTGTCCGGAAGGGTTAAGCCGCTTGATATTTTCATTCGAATTGATATCGATCGATGTCGCGTAGACGAATCCCTTATGATCGATGTCGACGCTTGCGAATTCCGTCGGGATGAACAGCTGCATCTGGGCTTGCTGCGCATCCGTAGCCAGCGCACGCCACAGGCGATCGGCAGGATTGGTATTCACCTTGATCGTGCCGACGTAGCCGATGAACACGCCCTTCTCGTCGAATTGCATGATGCCTTCGTAGACGCCGCGCGCTACGACGAAGATTCGGCCTGCCTTATCCGCAGTCACCTTAAGCGGCACGAATTCGAAGCCTTGCGGCAAAATTTCGGATTGCGGGTTATCGACGATCGCGACCAACTCGCCTTCATTCGATAGCACGACGACCCGCCGCTTATCCGTATCCGCTACATAAATCTGTTTATCCTCCGATACGAATAAGCCGCCGGGGTTGCCGAACTTATCCGCAGTGCCATTGTTATCGAAGCCGTCAATCGTTCGAATGACCTTCCAATTGCTGTCCAAGGCGATAATCCGCGAATTGCCGCTGTCCAGAATATAGATGAAGCCATCCTGCGTGACGAACAGATCGTTCGGCTGGTTGAAATTTCCGACGCCGAGATTGAGACCCGTGACGGCTTTCTCCGGCAGGAATGGTGCAGCTAGCGGCACAGAATCCTCATAGTAGTTATACGTATAAGCCTCATATGGAGCGGCGGCAGATGCCATAGGCGCCGCGACGGTTGCCAGCAGGGAGATCAACGCCGCCATCAGGAGAGTTCTCTTCAATTTCACGCTGTGATCCCTCCTTAGTCTTTCATGCCGGACGTGGCCATTGTCTCGATGATGCGGCTCTGCGAGAAAATGAACAACGTAATCGGCACGCTCATTAAGATCAAGGCGACAGCAGCACCTACGCCTGCACGGGCAATACCGCCCTGTACGATCTGGTTCGAAGCGAAGTGCAGCGTCTTCAGCTGCTCGCTGTAGATGAAGCCGTTGCCGTCCGTTCCCCACAACAGCTGGAACAACAGGATGATCAATGTCAGCCAAGCAGGTTTTACGTTCGGCATGACGATCGTCCAGAAGATACGGTATTCGCTGGCGCCGTCGATCTTGGCGGCCTCCAGCAGCGCATCCGGAATTTGTTCCATGAATTGCTTCATGAGGTACAGGCCGAGCGGGAACGCGAATGCCGGCACGATAACCGCCCAATACGTATCGATGAAGCCGATCCAGGACATGATCATGTAGTTCGGAATCGCCGTTACGGCAGGCGTGAACATCAGGGACAATACGACAGCCTGGAACAGGATCGTTTTGCCCGGAAAATGATGCTTCGCAAGCGGGAATGCCGCGGCAGATGCCAGGATGACGTGACCGAGCACGCCCATCCCCGTAATGAATACGGTATTGAAAATATAACGAGAGAACGGAACCCACGACTGGCCGAGCAGCGTCATGAGATCAACGAAGTTCGTAAAGGTTGGATTGCGTACGAACAAGGTCGGCGGGAACAAGAATATTTCGTCCAGCGGCTTGAACGCTGCATTGATCGCATAGACGAGCGGCAGCGCCATGAATGCGCCGACCACCGCCAGCAGGATGAATAGCGAGAAGCTTCCCATGAAGGAGCGGTTGACGCGTTTTTTGCGCATCCCAAGAATCATGTTCATGCGTTATTCCCCCACCCTTCTGAGAAGTGCTTGAACGACTAGGTTCGTCCCGACCATCAAGGCGAACAGGACGGTCGCGATCGCGGATGCATAACCCATCTCGAAGCGGATCGTACCGAAGTCGATCAAGTGCGTAACGATTGTCTGGGCAGCGTAGTTAACGCTCGGGAAGCCCGCGAGGTTAATGGAGACGTCCGCGACTGCAAGCGAGGTCGTCAATTGAATGACCGCGCCGAACATGAGCTGCGGCTTCATCGAAGGGAGCGTGATGAACCACAGCTCTTGCCAACGGTTCTTGATGCCGTCGACCGCGCCGGCTTCGTACAGCGTCTTGTCTACGGTCTGCAAGCCTGCGATGAACGCCAGGAATCCGGTGCCGAGACTGAGCCAGAGTTGGACCAGGATGATGATGCCGAGAATGTAGGCTTCCGTCTTCAGCCACTGAATCGGCTCCAGAATAATGCCGAGCCTGATCAACAGGCCGTTCGCGATCCCGTAGCGGTCGCCGGAGAAAATCATCTGCCAGATGAAGTAGATGTTCCCCGAGATCGACGGCGCGTAGAAGATCAGCGTCATGAGCGCCCGCAGCTTCGGGCTCAGCTCATTGATGATCCAAGCGAAGATGAAGCAGGCCAAGTAGCTGATCGGCCCCGTGATCGCCGCGAAGAGGAGCGTATTCTTGATGGCGGTCAAGAATACGTCGTCTTCCAGGAACAGGCGGGAATAGTTCTGCCAGCCGATGAACTTGGGATATTCGAGCATATTGAAGTACGTGAAGCTGATGATGATGGACATGACGACAGGTAAGATCGTGAATGCGGCGAACAAAAGCATGTAAGGCGCCATGAGCACGTACGAGTGTTTATGAAGCTTGATCTCATGCTTATTGGCGGCCCACCATGTACGGCGGGAGCGTGCGGCTTGTTGGCCGGTTCCCGGAGACTTCTTCGATGGCTCAATCGTGATATTCGACACGGGTAGTCCCTCCCTTTATTCCGGCAGGCCGAATTCTTTGCGCTTCGCGCGAATTTCTTCCTGGATATACTGTGCATAGTCGACGATCGCTTCGCGCGGTTCCGTCTGCGCATTGACGACAACCCGGTAGAAGGCATTGAGCAAGTGGCGTCCCGTGAAATAACCGCCAGGAACTTCGGGAATGCCCTGAACCCATTCGAATTGAGCTTTCAGATTCTCATAGTCGTTGACCGGCCATGGCAGGCTGTCGAGCGCCTCGATGTTCGCGGTCGGATAACGGGCAGCTGCGCCCATCAGGCCTTCCATTTCGCGTCCGTATTTCGTCTGGGTATCGGCCGAGGTCCACCACTTCATGAACTCCCAAGCCGCTTCCTTATCTTCAGCGCCCTTCAGCATGATCGTGCCGCTGCCCGCGCTGGCGACATCTCTGCGAGTGCTGCCGTCTTCTTGGACGGTTCCCGGTACAGGGACGAATCCCCACATCCCGCGAATCTCCGGGGCGAACACGGTCAGCTGGTTATAGACCGTATAATCGGCAATTCCAATCGGCATCTCGCCGGTACGGAACCGGTTCGGAAAGTCGAATTCGCGTTCGAGCCTATAGTCCGTATAGAATTCCGTCCACTGCTTGAACGTCTCGATGCCCGTTTTCGAATCCAAGTCAGATTCCTTGCCGTTATTACGGTAGAATTGTCCGCCGTTCTGCATCAGCAGCATCGCGTACACGGAGCTTGGCGGGAGGTTCTCGCCCGGATACGTCGGGTTCATGACAAGTGGAAGACCGAATGCCATATGATTCTTGTTCAGGACTGCGAGAAGGTTCGACACGTCTTCCCAGGTCTGAGGGATATCCATGCCGAGCTCGTTCAATACGTCCTTACGGTAGAACAGCATGTTGAACGTCTGCGTCTCCGGCAGCGCGAATACGCCTTGCTCGTACGTGTAAGGCACGAGTGCGCTCGGACGGAATCGTTCGGCAACCGACTTAAAGTCCGGGAACTGCGACAAGTCAGCAGCTGCGTTTCGCATTGCGTAGTTGACCGGGATATCGTTGCCGATCTGCATCGCTACGTCCGGCCCTTGTCCGGCCAGTGTCGCTGGCAGCAGCGTTTGCATCTGCACGAGCTTTAGGTTCACGTTGATGCCCGTCTCCGGCGTGAACGTCTCGTCGATCATCGTCTTCAGCGTATTCGCTTGGTCGCGGCCGGAACCGATCCAGACCGTGACGGACCGCTGATTGTCTCCATCGTTGACGTTGCCGATCGTATTGTAATCAATAAAGAAGGAATAAACGAACGTACTTAATTCGTGTTTCATCTCCGAGAAGAAGCCGGACCTGCCTTTCGGGAACTTCTTGTCCGGTGAAGCAATGTAAATCTGGTCGATCTCGAGAGGCATCTCGCGCGTGCGAAGCAGCCAAGTGCCAAGGCCGCCCATATTGCCCTTGAAGGAAGCAAGGCGACTTGGAATCGTGTCCGGATCGTCAATCATGTCTTCCAACTGCAAGTACGTCGTCTTCAGCAGCGCTTCGGAATCGCTGCTTCCGCCCGACAGCCGGCGTAGCTCCTGGCTGACGGCTTTGAGACGGTCGCTCTCCGTCGTGAAAGTATCGAGGAGTTCAGGAATGCGGACGTGCACGCGATAGTCGCGATATTGGTCCGGCGCAGCGCCCGTGATCATTAAGATCTTGCGATATAAGCTGTTCAGATTGAACAAGCTCTGCTCGACTTCGCGAATGAGCGGCGCAAACTCGCCCAGATTGTTCTCCATGCGGATGACGTTGACGCCTTCGTTCAGCTTGAACAGATACGGCTCATCCCCGCCCAGCACATCGACGCGGTAACCGCTCTTGTATTTGAATGGTACGCGCTCTGCTTCGCTGAACGGAACTTCGCCATTTATGAGCAATCTGCGCGTCGAATAGATGCCGCGCACGAAATTTTGCTGTGTTTTGAACCCAAGCTTGTATAGCCCGGTCTTCTGCACTTCAACCTTCCACTCGATCCATTGGCCCGGTATGCGCCAGTTGTTACCGCCGATCGTGTTCACTCGAACTTGGTGCGTGCTATACGGAGTTACAGCAGGACTCGAGCGCTCTGTCTGCGGATAGAGAGTCGGAGACGACTTCGCAACGGCGTCTTCGCCTTCAACCGTCAGCAGGATGCCGCTTGTTTCCTTCACGCCCTCCACCAGGTTGGCCTTCAGAGTGTCCTCATAGGATTTCGGACCCTTATATTGGAACAGCTTCATTTGCCGGATCACCATTGGCTCACGCTGTGACACAAGCGTCAACCTAT
This sequence comes from Bacillota bacterium, assembly GCA_023433615.1. Lineage (GTDB taxonomy): Bacteria > Bacillota > Bacilli > Paenibacillales > Paenibacillaceae > Paenibacillus_I. The sequence continues at coordinate 8,674 of JAEZCJ010000028.1, forward strand.
GCGTGCCGGCTGTTAGATAGAACTGGAACGGCTCCTCGAAGTAGCCCTCCGTATCCTTGAACAACGCTTCGCGCCATTCGGGCTTCTCGACCTGCGGCGGGCGCAAGTCATTGCCGCGATTGTCCCGCTGCACCCCACCAGGCGCATTATCCCAGATTCGGTCGAACTGCAGGTATGCTGCTTCCTCGAACGGAACCTCTCCATCGATAAGGAGCGTCCGCTCGATACTCGAGCTCTTCCCTTCGATCGGATAATACAGCATGGAGATGTGATACATGCCCGTCTCCGGGACATTGACGGACCACTCGACCTGCCCCTTCTCGCCAGTCCTCAATGAAACGCCGCTCTGGCCTTCGAAGTTATCCAACTCTTCGAAGCCGTCGCCTTCTACGATATCGTAGTCGCCGGTCTCGATGACAGCCTCACTCTCCGGACGGAGAACGTTTTCATACTTGGCGGAATACGTGGCATAATCGGCTTTATTCTGGATCATGTTGAAAAGCTCGTCGCCTGCGGCGGCATTCGCGCCTGCAGCCGTATTGCTCAGATTTTCCGCCGAAGCCTTGGGCCCCGAACCCAGCAAGCCGAATGCGACGACGGTACACATCACCGTAAACATCATTTTTTTTAGCCGAAGACGTGGAATTCCTTTCAAAGGATAGCCCCCCTACATAACTAAGCGACGATTGATTCTGCGCGACGCATTTGTCAGCCGATTCTTTCCAGAATGCCATAGGCATGCACTAACACTTCAGGGTGTGCTGCTTGAACAGCACACCCCGATCCGTTATATCGTTTGTTGCGCGAACAGCCGATTTATCTCATATTGGCAACTGCGGATTCGGCTTTTGCCTGGTGCGTCTCGATCGTCGCCGTTACGGATTGGTTATCTATAAAGATTCCGTCCATTACCGGGAAGAACGGGATGTCCGGAATATTCTCTGAGAGTTCAAGACGCCCCGTACCGTTTAAGTGCTGAAGCGCCATGTCGATATCAACCTGATTCGTGAACAGACCCTCCAGCTTTTCCTGGCCGAAGTACTCTTCGGTCGGAGGAACGTCGAAGCTCTCTTCCCAGATCGAGTAGATCAACCCGGCGTCCTTAATACCTTTCGGAATGAACCAGCCGGCCTGGGCCGTATTCGCATACGTATGAACACCATCGAAGTTCGGACCGGCCGGGTTCGGTACAATGCCAACTTCAAAGGGTAGGCCACCCATGTTCCAGTCATGGTTGATCGACATCAGGACGTCGCCGTCCCTGAACGTGTTCGTCTCACCCCAGTCCATCTTGTTGCCTGTCTTGACTCTAACAACGCTCTCCACGTTAAACAGCCGGTTAACGAATTCCATTGTCTCGACATATTTTGGATCAGACAAGCCCAGCGTCAGGTCCTCGTACACGAACAAGGCGTTGTTCGTTACGCCGAGGTGGCGTGCCGCATCGGCTGCCCAGCCGGAGTAGCCAAACGTATCGAACTTGCCGTCGTTATCGGTATCACGCGTTGCGGCTTTCGCAAGTTCGAGAAATTTATCCCAGTTCCATTGGCCGGCGCTGTACAACTCCTGCGGATCCTGTACACCTAGCTTCTTCACGAGATCACGGTTGTAATACATCCCGACAATCGAAACTTCTGGATAGAAGAAGGAGTACTCCGTGCCGCCAATAGCTGGCAACTTCATCAACAAGCGCTGCTCGTTATTGATGTCGTCCGTGGCGGACGTGAATTCGCTGATCGGCATTACAAAGTCTTGCTTGATGACCGGAAGCGAACGTTTGAGTTCCATGAGCACGATGTCCGCGAACGGCTCGCCTGCCAACATCGTAGTCGTGAATTTGTCCATGTACTCTGCGAACGGGACACTCACGAACTCGAACTTCAGGTTGTATTTCTTCTCAAGCTCGGCCAGTTTGTCGAGGCGTGCCTTCTCGCCTGCCGTATTGCCCGCCGGCTTCTGGTCGTACCAGGCTGCCACTTTGATTGTGCGACCACCGAGGTCGATCTTCGGAGTCGCTTCTTCTTGTTCTTCGGTGACGTTGTCCGCCGACGTATTCACTGCCGCCCCGTTATTTCCACCATCATTGTTATTACCGCCTGCGCAGGCGGTAACAATGAGCATCATCGCGAATAGCAGAAAAGAATACACTCTCACTTTCTTCATTCGAAATCCTCCCTATTATTGATTACATCTTAAGCTTGCCGCCGATTCAGTCTTGAACTTTAACAACCGGCAACCAAGTCCCCCTTGGAGAAATCGCTGATAAAATTAGCATCCCGTCATCTCCCACTACTACAATAAAAAGTAGCTATGCATGGACATGGATACCGCTGCATTGCTGTCCAGTATCTTCAATACATGACCACCCCCTACTAATATTATTTAGTAAGGAATCTGCATTACTTGTACATCGATTCCCAGCACTCAATGTATCGTGATCCGCGTCGACATGAAATCGTTTTGTTTTAATATAGTTAGCCTGATTTTGGTTTTCTTATTGTCCGTTTCTTGCCTGATTAATCCTTCTTCTGCTTTTGGAGTTTCTCACGACTTTCCCGATCATATCGGCAAAATTCCCCATTGGGCAGCCATAATAAAATGGAATTGCAGGATGCTGAACCTTCAGTGTATCGACATACCCCCACATTCGAAGCATTGTCTTGTTTTTAGCTATGGTCGAGATTTAATATGCCGATAGAGCAAGTAAGATCGCCTTAGCCTGGATCGGGTGAGGATGATTAACCCTCGCTCAAGCATTATTCGTCCTTTTGCTTTCGCAGCTGCGCCCGATATTGCCCAGGCGTTACGCCCTCGATTTTCTTGAACACTTTCGTGAGGACAATATTGCTCGTATAGCCAACCTTGAGGGCAATTTCCTGCACGGTTAATGCTTCTCCGAGCAGCCTCTTCGCGTGCTCGATCCGTGTGCGAATAATATAATCGGTCAGATTCACGCCGCCATGTTTCTTGAAAAATCCCGAGATGTAGACCGAGCTCATGTCGAGGTGCTCCGCAATCATCGACAATCCAAAGCTGTTGTCGGCGTAATGCTCTTCGATAAATGCCGTAATTCTTCGATATAATTGTTCGCAATGATCCGACTTCCCCTTCTGTGCCGCCAAACATATGCACCGATACGTAGCTTTCAGCCGTTCCAGCATTTGCTCGGCCGTCACAGGTTCGGCCATCCACATGGCGGGATCACTGTCGTCTGGCAAGATCCGCCCCTCATCCTGTTTGTTGGTATGCATCAGCTTAAGGAGCGTGCTGTATAAATCGAGGAAGAACCAACGCCCCATGTTAGGCGTAATGCCGCTCTGTCCGAAGTTCATCTCATACAGGCTGTCGAGCAGCCGCTCCGTATTATGCCAGTCCCCGTTACGCACGTAAATCGCCAGTTGAACCTCAAGTTCCGTCGGGAACCGATAAGCTCCCCCACTTGCAAGCCTGCCCTTGTCGTAATACAAAATCTCTTCACTGCCTTCAATCAACTTGTAACTGATTGCGATCGTCGCTTCGTCGTAACACTGTGCGATCTTTTCCATCCCTTCGTGCCTGCCGCTTACACCGATCGTCAGGCCAGTCTTGAATCGTTCCTTTATGACCGTGGCCAAGTTCGTCAATCGCGTATGCACATCGTTCTCGGAATCGGCCGAATAGTCCGGCAAGCAGAACAGAATAACGACGCGATTCTTCGCCGTTTCGAATACGTACGCGCTCCTCCCGAGCAGTTCCCCGCTGACATTGATCAGAATAAAAAGGAGAAGCATCCATTCGCGTTCCGTATCTTCCTTCATAAATGCCGAGCCTTGCTCAATATCGAGCAGGGCGACTGCAAATACTGGGAAGTCGAAGCGAATGTCGAGCATCTCCAGGTCCGCGGCACTCATGGACTGGATGTCGACTAGCCCATGAATTAACCTCATAAGGAAGCTTGCCCGCATCATCGGCATCTGCGAAGTCAACTTCTGCTGCAATTCGTCCTGCTTCCCGAACGATGCCTGCATCGTATCTCCGATGAACTGCAGTTCGTTCCGCCTGCCCCGTCCGACATCCGTTCGGCCGTGCACATCCATCCTGACCAGATGTTTGATCGGCGAGTAATGTCGGCGGGTCAAGTAGACGCACATCAATACACCGAAGAATATACAAGCCATTACGGTCGTCAGGCTCCAGCTCTTCACCGTGTTCACTTGGTCCAAGACGATTTGCTTTGGGAAGACAGACAGTAAGGTCCAACCATTCTCCGCCGACGTCACGTACGAGACGTTCAACTCTTCGCCGTCCGCGTCGTATAGGAAGTTGCCGCGTTCCCCGACCAGCCGGCTGCGATACGCATCGACTCGCTCGTCGTTCTTCGGCCCGATCAGCATATCCTTATCGCGGTTTAGGATGTATAATGTGCCCTGATGAAGCCCTTCCACTTCCTTCAGTAAGTTGCGGAATTCGCGCTCGTTAATCTGGATAACGAGAGCGCCGCCAGCACGCCCGTCGCCGCCATACGGAAGCGACTGTACGAAAGAGATCTTCGTCTGACCTCTTAAATTGCCGATATCGAGTTCGGTACGGAGATACGACTTAAAGTGATTGCCGAGCAGTATTTCGTTCTTGTATTGTTCAAACGTCATGCCGCGGTAAGTATTGATCTGTTGATAGAACGTCGATGCGTCCGTCTTCATCGTCGGCGTCAGGATCGTATCGGAATGGCCGAAGTAGACGTATACGTCTTCTACGAACGAATTGTACGCCGTGTACCGTGCCAATTCTTCCATGAACTCGATGAACGGGTACTGCTCTCGCGGCGAAGTGAACGCCCCGTCCTTCTGCATGAGCAGCTGCTGCTTCGGATGGAAGGCAATCTGCCGCATAAGCAAGTCAATCTCCTGCGTTCGCCCGTTCGCGACATGCTTCACTTGCTCCAACATGGCGAAGTTCGAGCGATAGGCGTTATCGATCAAGATTTGCTCGATCCGGACATAGACGATACTCCCGATGAGCACCGGGACCAAAAATATAAACAAGAAAGACACCAGCAGCGTGACGAATACGCTCCTGCCGTTTCGAATACCCGATGCCCGCTTGCCGAACTTGCCCGTTACCACCCGAACCCCCCCCCCCCAGGAATGCCTGAGGTTTATTCCTGACTAATATGACCGTATCGTCCGAATCGGCATCTTCTCGGCACCCAGCGGTCCGCTGTCCATGGCAATGACCATAATCTGAAAACCTGGCGTACCGGCAGCAGTTGCTCATAATCGCGTTATAGTAAGCACTTACCGCAAGGTTAGTCAATCGTCAGATTAGCAGGTTTGAAACGCTTACGAGGGATCGAATAAGTGGTAGCCGCTTCTAAGGAGGTCGTCCCCTTTTCCCATCTTGATCATGAGCGATGTGGGTGTAAACGAACGGGAATCGATGAAAGACGCTGTAAAGTATGTTGTAAGTCGAGGTTACGAAGAAGTTATATATATTTGTCCGCCAATTTCTTCTAATGTGTAGAGGTTAACCTCTACACATTAGAAGAAAGATTGGTTGCAGCAGTGCATCGTTTGTTGGAGAAAATAGACGGAACACATTAACCATTTGAATGCCCCTAGCGGTTGATATGGCTTGAAAGAGAGGTAACGTGCGAACTAATCTAGACGCGAACGACGGGCTTGCCGTCTTCGAACTGCACGCGCCCTATGCACGTCTCTCGCATATAGCTGTGCTCGGGGTCGACGAGCCGATGGTAGCACAGTATCCACGCTTCTTCGATCGTCGTTAACGAAGCATGTCCTGTGCCTGCGATCGAGGTCGACGGCACTGTTAACCGGTTGTCGTCCGGAGCCTCGTAAGGGCCGAAGATATGGTCGCTGAAGGCGTACGCGACCTGATAGCGGGGATCCCTCGTGTCGTAATTGCTCCATGTCAACCAGTAAGATCCGTTCAACTTCTGAAGATGAGGCCCTTCGTTATAAACGGAAATATCGAACTCCTCGGGATCCGCGCCCTTCAACCGGTAAATTTGGTCGGACAGCGACACGGGCTCCGACCGGAACGACACCATATCGTCCTCCAGCGGCGCAATCCAGCACTTGCCTTGCCCCCATAACAGATAGGGACGTCCGTCGTCGTCGACGAACAAGTCCGCGTCGATCGATTGGCAATGATACTCGTCCTTGCGGATCAGCGGCCTTCCGAGCAAGTCCTTGAACGGGCCGAGCGGCGATTCGGATACAGCGACGCCGATCTGCTGCTCAGCGGTAAAGTACATATAGTATTTCCCGCCGAATTTCGCGACCGAAGGCGCCCACGCACGGTTCTTCGCCCAGACGACGTCATCCAGATCCAGGGCGAGGTACGGTCCTTCCCAAGTAATCAAATCCGAGCTCCGAAATACATGGAACTTGTTGTACATCCAGCCCTCGCTATCCTTCGTAGGGTATAAGTAGTAGGCGTCCCCGTCTTTCATGATGTATGGATCCGCCCAATACCCCTCTACGATCGGTCGAACGGCGCTCTCATTGTTCAAATCCTTTCCCTCCTTAAGGTCATGGTCGGCATGGTCGCCGACTCTCCTATTCTTTCACAGAACCGAGCGTAATCCCTTGCACGAAATACCGCTGAAGAAACGGATAAATCAGCAGGATCGGCACCATCGTCACGACGATTTTTGCCGCATTGAACGTTCGCTGAGACAAATTGGCGATATCCTCCGCCCGCATCGCGCTGAAATCCACCGGCCGCACGACTAGCTGCTGGATGTACGTTTGCAACGGAATATTCTCCTGCTTATTGATCAGAATCAATCCGTCGAAGAAAGCATTCCAATGCCCGACGATGCTGAAGAGCGTCACCGTCGCGATGGCGGGAAGCGCCAGCGGAATATGCATCAATAGCAACGTTCTCCACGGTCCCGCGCCGTCTACGATGGCGGCTTCCTTAATCTCCTTCGGAATGCTCCGAAAGAAATTGATAAGCAGAATCACGTTAAACACGGGCACCGCGCCTGGGAGCACGAGCGCCCAGATCGAATCCAGCAAGCCGACCGTCTTGACGACCATATACCAAGGGATCAAGCCGCCGTTGAAGAGCATCGTAAATACGATGATCCACATATAGACGTTGCGTCCCGAGAACTCCTTCCCTTCTTTCGACAGCGCAAACGCCATAACGACCGTGAGCGCCAGATTAACGCCGCCGCCGAGCAGCACGCGTTCGACGGAGACGATGAACGAACGAAAAAACTGCTGATCCTGCAAGAGATACATGTACGGGAACGTCGTAAACCCGACGGGAAGCAGCGTCACCAATCCTCCGGCTGCGGCGGTTTTATCGCTGAACGAGACGGCGAATACGTGCAGCACCGGCAATAAACAGGTGAACGAAACCGCGAGCAGGAAACAGAGGATAACGATGTCCGTCACGCCGAGACTTTTCCTAACCATGAAGCTCCCCTCCGTTCGAATCTGGGCGTGATCGACTAGAAAATTCGATAATTCGCGTATTTCGACGCCAACGCATACGAGATTACGATGAGAATAAAGCCTACGATCGACTTTAAGGTGCCGACGGCGGTCGCGAGTCCGTATTGCGCTTGCATTAATCCGACGCGGTAGACGTACGTGTCGATGATATCGCCGGATTCGTAGACGAGCGGATTGTATAGGTTAAAGATTTGTTCGAAGCCGGCATTTAAGATTTGCCCGATGCTTAATGTCGCCACCAGGACGACTACCAGCGCAATCCCTGGTAATGTAATATGGAACAGCTTCCTTAGCCGGTTGGCGCCGTCGATTTCGGCCGCTTCGTACAGGGAAGGATTGATCGCCGTCAGCGCGGCCAAGAATACGATCGTATTGAATCCGAAATCCTTCCATACATCGCTGAAGACGACAACGAAGGGAAACCAGTCGTTGCTGCCGAGAAACAAGATCGGCTCGTCCCGGAACCACATTACGACTTGATTGATTAAGCCGTTCCCCGACAGCATATCGGTCAGGATGCCAGCCAGGATAACCCATGACAAGAAGTGAGGCAGGTACACGACAGTTTGAATCCAGCGCTTCAGTCGAACGAAGACAAGCTCGTGCAAGAGAAGCGCGAAGGTCACTGGGAAGACGATATTGCATACGATCTTCATGCCTGCGATAAACACCGTATTTCCGAAAATTTGCTTGCTATCGTCCAGTTCCAGCATGTATTTGAAGTGTTCCAGTCCGACCCACTCGGACCGAAACACACCTCTCGCCGGAATAAAACTTTGAAAGGCGATCGTGATGCCCAGCATCGGCACGATTTGGAACACCAGCAACAGCAACATGCCAGGCAACAACATCAGATGGTATTGCGTCGCGAATCCTCTGTATTTCATGTTGAGCTCCCCCTTACCTACACGACCATGACCCGATGGAGAAGAGGGGGACCCGCCCTAGCCGTCCGGGTCCCTCCCCGATACGCATCTAACCAATTATTTCTTCACACGCTTCCCGTACCTCCGCCGTGATTGCGTCCCCGCCTTGTTCCTTCCACTTGGCCACGAATTCGTCGAAATAATCGATCGGGCGCGCCCCGAGAATGATTTGCAGGAAGGCTTCGTCCTCCAGCTTTTGTAAATTCGCCCACCGCTTCGTCATGGTATCCGTCTGGCCGTAGAACGCTCCATATTGTCTATAAATGTTTTCTTGCATCAACGGTTTGGTGCCGGTCATGAAGGCGTGCGACTGCGACCAAGCGACGAGATCCTTCTTCGGATTTGCTTGATCCTTCAGATAGGACTGATAGATAAGCTTCGGTTCGCCCTCCAGTGTGGAAGCAACCGCCTTCCCGTCGATGACGGCTTGAACCTTCCGCACCTTGGCTTCCTTATCGTCGAACCGGCTGAGCAGCAGCGTAAACGGCATATTCGTCCAAGTGAACGGTACGTTCATACCTTGATAGAACTGTTCTCCTTGCGCTTGGTCCATGTCGAATTGGTAATTGAGCGTCTTGATGACCGCTTCCGGCGACGCGAAGCCCTTCTTCACGACCAAATATTCAAAGGTCGGCGCCATGACGTGCGTATTCATCGTTCCCTGGTCGTTCAGCGGAGACAAATACGCCTCCCACTCGGCCTTCGGGTCCTGACTGATCGTATCGTTCAGCGGCCAGAACGGCTGCCACCAAGGAGCGAAGAAGATGCCCGCTTTCCCGTTGACGACATGTTCGATAGAGGCATCGGATTTCTTGACCGCAAATTCTTTGTCGATCAGACCGTTCCTATATATCTCGTGAAGCTTCGCGAGCGCCGCCTTCGTCTCGGACTCTACGGAGCCGTACACGATTTCGCCGTTCTTCTCGTACCAGAGCTCCGGATAGGCATCGTACAAGCTGAATATCGTATCAAAACCGAACATGCTGTTGCCGATATTTACGATGTTTTGCGATCCCAACAGACCGAGCGTGTCCGCTTTCCCGTTCCGGTCGGGGTCCTGCTCGATGAACGCTTTCGCTACGGCCAACACGTCGTCCAGCGTCATCGGAGGCTGCAGCCCCAAAACATCAAGCCAATCCTGCCGCACCCATAAGAGATTCACGGCATCGGCGCCAGGGCTGACGTTCGGCATGGCCATCAGCTTCCCTTCATAAGTAGCCGATTTCAATGAATAACCATTGGTCGAGTCGTACGCGCTCCGCAGGTTATCGGAAGCGAACGTCTCGTAAGCCGCCGTCAGATCTTCGACCATCCCCGAACGGACGAGCTGTGTCAACTCGGTTTTGCTGACGACCATGACGTCGGGAATATCGCCGCTCGTCACCGCCAAGCTTACCTTCTGCGCATAAGCGTCGCCCGTCGCTTGCCAAGCGTGTATGTAGTCGACGTTCAATGCTTCTTCGAGAAAACGAGTGTATTCGTTGTCCTCAACCGTGTAGCCGGGCGGAAGCTTCGGGTCGGACGCCACGCTCTTGCCGATCGTGATCGTCACCTTCTCCGCCACAGGACCATACGGATCGACGTTCTTCGGAGCATCAGTCGGCTGCTTTGCTTCTGTCGCGGGATCCGCCCCGTTTCCGGACTGGCCGCAAGCCGTCGCGACGGCCATAAACAATGCCAACATCGTTACTAGAGCGCTCTTCATCGTAATCCCCCTCATACGCTTGTACACTTGACTACGCTTTCATTGTATCTTCCGACAGGACCGAAACGGGATAGACGATTGTTGCCGTCCCCTGCCGATCCTGTAACTAATTTCAGCGGTCCGACGGCGGGCGAAAAGACAAAATTCTCACCCGCCCGCGACAAAATTCAGAGGGGCCGTGAAGGGAACCCTTCCGATTCCCGTTGTCGAAATTCCGAAGGAAGCACGCCCACTTCGGAGAGAAACATCTTGCTGAAGTACCGCTCGTCCCGGAAGCCGGTCTGCGCAGCGATGGCGTAAATCGGTTTACTCGTCGTCAGGAGCAGGCGTTTGGCCAAGGAAATTCGCAATTGGCGGACATATTCAAAGAATCCTTTTCCCGTAATTTGTTTGAAGCATATGCTGAAGTAGGCCCTGCTCATATTGGCGACGGCGGCGATCTGCTCCTGCGTAAAGTCGAAGCGCGATTGATGCCTCATATATTCGATCGCTCGGAGCGTCGCTGCTACGATCTCGTCGGGATATTGGCTTCTGCGGTAGTCGTGCCGAACGCGTTGCCGGACGTTCTGCAGCCAGTCGCTCCAATGCTCCCAGAACCATAGACGCTCCAACCCTTGCATCCATTCCGAAGCTTGTTCGACGGATACGATCAACAGGTTCCATTCCATAATGGCCGTGCAGAACAACTGCCGAAGCGATCGGCTGCGCAAGCCGGACGACTTCAACGCAGCGAGCGCCGAATGGAAGTACGTCTCGTCCGCCGCCCATTGCAAGGAGGACCATACGGCGACGTAGGGTTCGAGAGAAGTTGGCGTCTCACCGGGCGATTCCGTTTCCGACGGGTCCGTATCGGTCAACGGCATGACGTAATGCCGTGAATCGGTGCGGTACTCATAGAACAAGTCCCGTTCCGCATACCGGTTCAACGCCTTCTTTACCGCTTGCGGTCCGCCCGAGATCCGGCCCTCCGCCCTGACGACGATCCATCCCGCTCCGTCCGGCGACTCCAGCCACCGCTCGACGAAGGAATCGTCTTCCTCCCGTTCGATGGGCAAAAACCACGTCCCGCGATCCGTCGGCGACAATTCCCCTCGCCCGAACGCCTCATGCAAGCGGTCGTCGGCAGCAGTGTCGTGCAGGTCCGACACGAACAAGCAGCCACCGCTGAGGGCGTCCTCGTTCGTCCGCGACCGCGACGATAGCTCTTTATACCGTTCTACGATTCGTCCGAGCACCTCTTCCATGACCTCGTTTTCTATCTGCGTCTTCAAAATATAATCGATGGCTCCGAGACGCAACGCTTCCTGGATATATTGGAAATCCTGATGGCATGTCAGCACGACGACGGCCGTATCCGGATATTCCGCTTTCACGCGCTTCATCAATTCGATGCCGTTCATCTCAGGCATCATCAGGTCGGTAAACAGCAAGTCGATCGGTTTCTTCGCGAGGACGTCCAATGCTCGTCTGCCGTGTATCGCTTCCCCGGCAACAGCGACGCCGAACTTCTCCCAGGGCATCATGGTGATCAACCCTTTGCGCACGATCGTCTCGTCATCCACGATTAACGCTTGAATCATTCTGAACTCCTCCTCCCGTCGGCAGTATGAGCGAAATCTCCGTACCCGCGCCTCTGCGGCTCGAGATGTTCAGCCGGCAATCCAGTCCGAAATACGATTTTACGGTCTTGTCGACATAGTTTAAGCCGATCCCGAGCCCAGCCTTCTGCTGCGTACCCTGAAGCAGCTGATGAACCTCGTCCTCGTCCATCCCCGAGCCGTTGTCGACGATTCGAATCGACAGTCCCTCACTTGCCCAACTTACGATGACTTGGATCAGGCCACCTTCCTCTTTGTCCTTCAGTCCGTGGTAGAGCGAGTTCTCGACGAGAGGCTGCAACAAGAACCGAGGCACCCGCTCTTCCAACGTTCCTTCCACAGCTTCGATCCGTACGTCGAACAAATAATCGTATCGCACCTTCTGCAGCTCTACATAATCCTCCAAAGCGCGCAACTCGTCTCGAATCGTGACGAGCATACCTTCTTTTGCCAAATTGTAGTTAAGTACATTCGTAAATAAGGAAACGAACCGATCGATTTCGGTTTGCCCCTTCATTCTGGCCAACCATTGGATCGTGTTCAGTGTGTTGTACAAGAAATGCGGGTTGATCTGGGCCATCAGCTTCTCCACTTCGATCGCGCGCTTATTTTTCTCTTCCTGCTCGGCAGTCTCGATCAGTTCCACGATGCGATGGCGCATTCGGTTAAAATGGTCGATGATATAGTCGAATTCCAGCAGCCCGCTTCTCACCATCGCCGCATCTAGTTTATTGTCGGAGACCGACGAGATGCCCTTTCGAATATTCAGCAACGGCTTGTATACGATCTTTCGAATCGCGATCGCAATCATCACTCCGCAAAACAATGAGACGAACGTCGCAATCGAGAATGCGAATGTCCATTTTCGAAACTCCTGCTGGTAATCTCCCTGGTCGACGTACAACAACGTACGAAAGCCGAGATCGCCGTCCGAGCGAAACTCCTTGTAACCTCCCGAGGTCAGCGCCCGGTAACGTGTGCCGACCGCGAACAACTCCTCGTTTTCCGAATACAATATGTTGCCCTCTCCGTCTAAAAGCACATGGAATGCATCCATCCCGTATTGGACGGGGCCGAGGATGCTTTGAAAGTGACTGAAATTAGTTTCCACGTAGACGCCAATCCCGCTAGATTTAAATTCCCCCGTATTATCGAAACTTCGGGTCTGAGAAAACACCAGGTTATCGCTGTACCAGTACAATGATCGATGCGGCCCGAAGTACGAGGTTCCCCGCGTGATCAATAACGCAGGCAGTCGATCGAAGCTAAGCTCTTCCGTAAGATAATTCGTGTGCAATACTTCCAGCGTGTCCATGTCGTAATACAACGTCACCCCGACAATCGGATTGGTGAAGTTCAACAGCGTAATCGTATCCTGCATCTCGTTCCGCAGCGCGAGCATCTCGAAGGAATCGCTCGTCTCGAGAAACTTGCCCATCGTCTGTCCAATTAAACCGCTCGCCGTGAATTGCTGCGAGGTATAGTCCAAGTTTTCCAACGTCTTTTCCAAATTGTGCTGTACAAGGTTTAGATTGCTTCGAAGGCCTTTGTCGATTTTGTTTTCGAGAATCGAAGCGATCGAATACACGGACATCCCGCCGATCAATAAAATCGGAATAATCGTACAGGCGATCAGCATGAAGTACAGTCTTTCTTTAAGCGTTCGATTCAAATTCGTCTCACCGTCTTCCGCAAATTACGTCGTACCAAACTTTACGGATTCCCGAGTTTTGTCCATATGTAAGCTGAAAGAGTGTATCGCCGGCCTTTTTGAAGAATCAGTGTCTATTATAATAATATCAATACTATTTAAACGAAATCTAACAGCGAATTGCGTTAGATCATAAAAATATTATCATTCTAGGGTGCATCATATACGAACATCGTTACCGGGAGCCAAGCCGCATACGGCAAAATATAGTTAGGTAGTCTTTTTGTCATCTGTCTACACTTTTACAATCTTTCTACAAGAACGTAAGCATTTAACTTCTGCGTGAAAAAGAGGCTGAACCTCAAGTAGATGTTTCTACTTGAGGTTCAGCCTCTTGTTTTGGAAATCGTTAGTTTTGAATAGAAATGTTACGGAACTAGGAGGAGAATTCCCGGCCCGGATTCTATTCTTTTTCTGGCTTGCCGCCATCGTAAGCAAATTATGTGCGAGCGAAAGCCACCCTTCCTCTGGGCTTACTTTGGGTAAGCCGCGAAGCAGGAACCGCCGGAATCCCGGTTGCTTTTCAGTTGTCCAAACAACACTTTCCACTTCGGCCATCCGGTGTCCGCTGAGTTCGCGGCTTCCCTGACAAAGTCGAGCGTTCGGCTCTGCGGGCAGAGCCATCGGTCACGTTGCGCAACTACTTCACCGCACGCTTCACTTTATTCTTGGGTTCCTCTTTAATTTTCGCTTCCAGCCTTGCCGCCGCGCCGCGGCGTTTCCGTGGGCGAAAGCTTCTTCGATGCCCGGCAGATCCCAGTTGGCCAGGTCGACAGCATGGATCATGAAGTTGTACATCCAGCTGAAGCCTTTCTGTATGCTTCAGTTTTTTCAATAAACCAGTGGGAATCGGAGATGTAGCGTTTCGCCTTCTTGATAAATTGATGTCTATTATAATAATATCAATACTATGGAAGCGAATTCTAACAATCAATTACGATCAATCATAATAATATTATCATTCTAGGGGGGGGGGGGGGGGGCCCATTAAAGGAACAACGAACCGGGTAAATCACCCCCCCGGG
>JAEZCJ010000039.1 GCA_023433615.1 Bacillota bacterium
GGCATGCGCATGCCGGGCGAGGCCGTTCTTGTGCGAGGCTTAGTCGCTGCATTCCTCTGGCGCTTCCTCGGAACCGTCCGTCTCCACGTCCAGCTTCTGCGCGACTGTATCCCGAATTATCGAGACGACCAGCTGCAGCAAATAGTTGATGTCGCTCTGACTCTGCTGGAATTCGTTCACGATCGGAATGCCGTCCAGCTCGTCCTGCAGCGTCGCGATTTCCCCTTCGATCTTGTCGACCATCTTCTGGTTCTGGAACGATTGGAAGGCGACGATCTCCTTCTGCTTCTTCTTGATCGCGCTGATCAAGCCTTGGATTCGATCGTTATTCTTGATCTGCAGCTCGGCTCTGCGGTAATGCTGCACCTCGCTGGAGGTAAAGATCATCTCCGCGATCTCCTTGGCCTTGGCCATGATATCCTCGTGAACGATAATCTCCTTCGTGTCGAACTTCGGAACGCTGCACGCGTGATCATGATCGTGGTCGTGCGCTGCATGCTCAGCCATTGCTATTATCTCTCCCTCTGCTACCAATCTATGAATCGTAGGTTTGATCCAATGCTTCGAAGCTGCGCGGCTACGAGACCGCTTCTTCCTTCACGGGTCCGATCGGCTCCGCCTTGATATACCAGGTTAACGCTTCGGTAACCTTCACCATGACGAACTGCCCGATCCATTCCTTCGGCCCTTCGAAGTGCACCAGCTTGTTCGTTCTCGTGCGGCCGGCCAACACCGCCGCATTATTCTTGCTCTCGCCCTCGACCAGCACCTCGACAACCTGTCCGCTCAGCGCTTCGTTGTTCACGCGGCTGATCTCGCCGATCAGCTCATTTAGCCTGTATAGCCGCTCTTTCTTGACGGACATCGGCACGTTGTCCTCCATCTCGGCGGCAGGCGTGCCGGCTCGCGGCGAATAGATGAACGTGAAGGCCATATCGAAGCCGACCTCGCGTACGAGCGACAGCGTGTCCTCGAACTGCTCGTCCGTCTCGCCCGGGAAGCCGACGATAATGTCGCTCGTCAGCACAACGTTCGGGATGGCTTGCTTAATTCGGCCGACCAGCTCCAAGTAGCTCTCCCGCGTATACTTACGGCTCATGCGCTTCAACACTTCCGTGCTGCCCGATTGGACGGGCAGGTGAATGTGCTCGACCAGATTGCCTCCGCGGCCCAATACTTCGATCAGGTGATCGTCGAAATCGCGCGGATGCGAGGTCGTGAACCGAATGCGCGGAATGTCGATTTTCTGGATATCCGCCATCAGATTACCGAACCGGTAGTCCCGGTCCTCGAAGTCTTTGCCGTAGGCGTTGACGTTCTGACCCAGCAGCGTAATCTCCTTATAGCCTTGGCGCGCCAGGTCGCGCACCTCCGCGATGACATCCTCCGGCCTTCTGCTCCGCTCCTTGCCGCGGGTATACGGCACGATGCAGTACGTGCAGAACTTATCGCAGCCGTACATGATGTTCACCCATGCGCGCATGCCCTCCCGCTTCTTCGGGAGATTCTCGATGATGTCGCCTTCCTTGGACCACACCTCGACGACCATCTCTTTGCTGAGCAGCGCGTCATGCAGCAGCTGGGGCAGCCGGTGAATGTTGTGCGTGCCGAAAATCATATCGACGAACGCGTGCTTCTGCAGAATGCGGCCGACGACCGACTCCTCCTGCGACATGCATCCGCATACGCCGAGAATAAGCTCCGGCTTCTCCAACTTCAGATGCTTCAGATGGCCGAGCTCGCCGAATACTTTGTCCTCCGCGTTCTCACGTATGGCGCATGTATTGAGCAGGATGACGTCCGCATCGCCGCGATCTTCCGCCGCTGTGTACCCCATCTGCTCGAACAGGCCCTTCATGACCTCGGTATCGTGCTCGTTCATCTGACAGCCGAATGTATAGATTAAGTATCGTTTACCCTGCCCTAGCGTGCGCAGCTCTTCCGGAACTGTCGAGTCGTAAACGACCTGTATCTCTTCCTTGCCGCGCTGCTTCTCTTGGCGATAGTTCGGCTCGGAGACGATGTGGATGTCGCGGCCGCCGATGCGTATCCGCTTGCCATGCTCGTCGTCGGAAATGACCTTGGCGCCGGAGAAGTCGAAATATTTGCTATAGTCCTTATTCTCGCTCACGTTACGTCCCACCTATCTCATGCACGTCAAATATCGACTAAGATCCTGTAAATTATAGCATGAATAGGCCGGTGCCGCTACCGCGGCGGCACGAGTAATTGCCGGGGAGTCAGTCGATGATCTCTGCCATGTCGCCCGTCTTCGCGCCTGCGGCATTAGCTTCATCCGTATCGATGTGCATGTCCAGCTTGAATTGGTCGGATACGCGCGCCACGACGTTCTCGAGCACCATGCCCCGCTCGCCTGTCAGCCGCACCTTCAGCAGCTGCTTATCGGCGATCCCCCACTTGGCTGCATCCTCCGTGTGAAAATGAATATGCCGCGCCGCCACGATGACGCCTTCCTCGATCGTCACCTCGCCTGCCGGCCCTTTGATCGTAATGCCTGGCGTACCGGCAATATTGCCGGACTCCCGCACAGGCGCGTTCACGCCGATCGCGAAAGCATCGGTACGGGAGATCTCGAGTTGGGTCGACTTGCGTGCCGGTCCCAGAATGCGCACCTTCGGAAAACTGCCCTTCGCACCGATCACTTCAACCGTCTCGTTGGCGGCGAATTGTCCCGGCTGCGACAGATCCTTCATGACGGTCAATTCGCTTCCCGCTCCGAACAGAATCGCGACATGCTCTTGCGACAGGTGGATATGGCGCGCGGAGACGCCGACTGGTATTTGCTTCATGGATGATAGGCCTCCTCATTCGTTGTGCTTGTCCTCTATACTGTACCCTATTCCGTTCGAGGGCAAAAGTGACGGCGATCACAGGTCGATGCCGCGCCGGATATGATAAAACCTCTATCGAGGCCTTTCGAAGAAGAGCGACCGCGTTCAGATGTAGGTTTTATCGCCATACAAGAAAGTTCCCCTTGCTTTATAATGCTTTTGCGCAGTTAAACTTTCTGTAATGGAAAAAGAAGCATACGGCTGTTAAGCCGTATGCTTCGATGACATCAACCGATTAACGGAACTCCGCAACCAGCTTATCGAACTGGCCCGCATCCATCGTCAGATCCTGCTTATGCAGTCCCTCGGACGCATAGCCGGGAATCAGCTCGCCGTACGATTTGCGTTCTTTGTTCTGATAGATGAGACCCGTAAGCATGCCGTTCGTCTCCATGATCTTGTTCATGGCAGCCATGCGGTTCGATGGATCGTAATCCGGGAATTGCTCCAGGTTCACGATGTTCTCCTTGAACCAATCGTAAGTGTTGACCTTGTTGAACGTGACGCACGGGCTGAAGACGTTGATCAGCGAGAAGCCCTTATGCTGCAGGCCCTGCTCGATGAGGCTCGTCAATTGCTTCAGATCGCTCGAGAACGATTGGGCAATGAACGTAGCGCCGGCCGACAGCGCGATTTCGAGCGGCGACAGCGTCGACTCGATCGAGCCTTCAGGCGTCGATTTCGTCTTGAAGCCTTCCGCGCTTCGCGGCGAAGTCTGGCCCTTCGTCAGGCCGTAAATTTGGTTGTCCATGACGATATACGTGATATCGAGGTTACGGCGGATCGCATGAACCGTGTGTCCCATGCCGATCGCGAAGCCGTCGCCGTCGCCGCCCGAAGCGATGACGGTAAGCTCGCGGTTAGCAAGCTTGACGCCTTGCGCAATCGGAAGCGCGCGGCCGTGAATGCCGTGCAAGCCGTATGCGTTAATGTAGCCGGAGATCCGTCCGGAGCAGCCGATACCGGAGATGACCGCTAGGCTCTCCGGCTCGAGGCCGACGTTCGCAGCCGCGCGCTGAATCGCTGCTTGCACGGAGAAGTCCCCGCAGCCTGGGCACCAGTTCGGCTTGACGTTGTTGCGGAACTCTTTGAATGTCGCCATGTCTTAGTTCATCTCCTTGCAAGCTTTGTGCACTTCGGATGGCAGGAACGGATTGCCGTCGTACTTCAGGAAGCTCTTGATTTTCTCGCCTTGGCCGACATGCAGCTTCACTTGCGCTGCCAATTGGCCCGTAGCGTTGTTCTCGATTACGATAACCTTCTTCGCGTTCGTCACGTATGGAGCGAGCTCCTCCGTCGGGAACGGCGCAATCTGGCGGACCGTAATGTGGTTCGACGTGATTCCGTCTGCCGACAAGCGCTCTCTCGCTTCGTCGATCGTGCCGCCAGTCGAGCCCATCGCGATGATGAGCAGGTCCGGCGTGGCGTTCGGCGCGTCTACGCGAATCGCGTCGCGGATCGACAGGCCGTCGAGCTTGCCGAGACGCTTATCCATCATCTTCAGGCGATTGAGCGCATTCTCGGAAGGACGACCTTCCTCGTCATGCTCGACGCCTGTTACGTGGTGAAGGCCGCCCTTCACGCCTGGGATTACCCGCGGCGATACGCCGTCTTCGGTGAATTCGTAGCGCTTGAACAGCTTGTTGTCCTCGAGTGCAGGCACTTCCGATACCAGCTTGCCGCGCTTGATCTCGACGGAGCTGTAATCGAACACTTCGCAGGACTGCTTGCCGAGCGACAGCTGCAAGTCCGTCATCAGGATGACAGGCACTTGGTATTCCTCGGACAGGTTGAAGGCTTCGATCGTGTCGTAGAAGCAATCCTCGATCGAGGCCGGCGCGATAACGATCTTCGGAATCTCGCCGTGCGTGCCGTATACCATCGCGTTCAAGTCCGATTGCTCCTGCTTCGTCGGAAGACCCGTCGAAGGTCCGCCACGCTGGGTGTCAACGATGACGAGCGGCTGCTCGGTCATTCCTGCAAGGCCGATCGCTTCCATCATGAGGGACAGGCCGGGGCCTGCGGATGCCGTCATCGTGCGCACGCCAGCATAGTTGGCGCCGATTGCCATCGTGACCGCCGCGATCTCGTCTTCCGTCTGCACGACCGTGCCGCCGAACTTCGGCAGCTTCTTGATCAGGTATTCCATAATTTCCGAGGCCGGCGTAATCGGATACGCCGACATGAGACGGCAGCCGCCGGCTACGGCGCCGAGGCCGATCGCTTCGTTGCCGATGATGAAGATCTTTTCTTTGCCGTCCGGTTCGCCGAGACGGAATTCGTCCAGCGGACCTCCCGCTTGTTCAAGGACGAAGTCGGCGCCGCGCTTGACGGCTTCGATGTTCTTCTCGACGATCGCGGGACCCTTGCGGCCGAATTCTTCTTCTACTGCTTTATTGAATACTTCAAGAGGCAATCCGAGCAGAGCCCAGGAAGCGCCGGAAGCAACCATGTTCTTCATGAGCGATGTGCCGAGCTCTTCGGCGATCGCCGTGATCGGTACAGCGAAAAGACGCGCATTAACGCCCTGCGGTACGGATGGGCCGAATTTGGCATCCGCGACGATGACGCCGCCTGCGCGCAGTTCATGCGCGTTCAAATCGATACTCTCTTGGTCGAATGCGACGAGGATGTCCAGATCATCTGAGATCGCCCGCTTCGGCGTCGTACTGATGCGAATCTTATTGTTCGTATGCCCGCCCTTGATGCGCGAAGAAAAATGGCGATACCCGTACAGATAATAACCGAGACGGTTGAGTGCCGTGGAGAAAATACGGTCCGTACTCTCTACGCCCTCACCTTGTTGTCCCCCGATCTTCCAAGACAATTGACTGATCAAAATGTCCATCTCCTCATTGTTGGTGCGTGCCGTAAGCAATTGGTGCTATTTTCGACACAATCTTGCAGATAAATTATTTCTTTCACTAGTCAAATAAATTTTATGACTCCGGGACGTAAATATCAAGGGATTTGATCGGATTTCAAACATAGTTCTTTTCGATCGAATTCATATCAAAACGAGAACGGACCATGCGAATGCCGGCTTGTCGCTCGAATGATCGATATTATGCGCTTTGCGTCGGCAGATGTCGAAGCAGGAATGACCACAAATTCTCCCTTGCGATCCCGCGCGCGATCCGAGCGCCATAACGCCGATCCAGCTGCTCTAGCAGCATAGGCGTGTCCGTCGGATTGGCGAGACGAACGATATGGGTGTCAATGCCGTCGAAATCTGAGCCCAGCATTAAATGACGCTCGCCGCCCAAGCTGCAGACCCGCTCGATATGAGGCAGCAGATCCTCTAACTTGACGACCGCATCGCGCTTAACGAACCATGGCACGTAGGTCATGCCGATCAACCCGTCCCGAGCAATGATCGCACGAATTTGGTCATCCGTCAAATTACGCGGATGATCATGGACGGCGCGCGCGTTCGAATGCGAGGCAATTATCGGCCTGACGCTGAGGCCGGCCGCCTCCCAGAAGCCTTTTTCGGCCAGGTGAGATACATCGATTAGTATGCCCAGCTCGTTGCAGTGCTTAATCAATTCCCGCCCATGCTGCGTAAGGCCGCCCTGCCTCGGTTCGAGTACGCCGTCGCCGGCCCAATTCGCGTGATTCCACGTAATGCCGATCGATCTCACGCCTAGATAATATAGAATCCGCAGCGAGGTCAGATCGCCCTCCAGCCCCTCTGCGCCTTCCAGCGACAGCATTGCCGCCATCTTTCCCTGCTTGCTTGCTTCGATCAGCTCCTCGGACGTTCTCACGAAGGAGATTCCCGGCTTCGTCAGGATGTGCCTGTAGAACAAGTCTACGGCTTGCAGTACCCGATCGAATTTCTTGGGCATGTGCTGCGGCAGATAGATCGCAAAATTTTGCAGATCGGCTCCGCCAGCCTGCAGCCGCTCGTACGTAACATCCAACTTAACCGCCCCCTCTCCAGCGAATTGCTCGGCTTCGCCTGTCAGCAGCTTGCTCAGAACGTCGCAATGGAAATCCGCCCATCTCATCAAGATTGGTTCACTCCCATCTCTTATACGTACTATCCTGCATTTGGACGCAACAAAAAAGACCTGCCTCGAAATAAACAGGTCATGGGTACTGAATGCGTTGCTATCCTTGTGGCCGCAAAGCGGACTTAACGCGGCTCAACGATCAATTTGATTGCCGTACGGTCTTCCCCGTCGATTACGATATCCGTGAAGGCCGGAATACAGATCAGATCCACCCCGCTTGGTGCAACGAAGCCTCTCGCAATCGCTACGGCCTTGATCGCTTGATTCAATGCGCCTGCCCCGATTGCCTGCAGCTCGGCAGCGCCTCGTTCGCGCAACACCCCCGCTAGTGCCCCTGCAACAGAATTTGGATTGGACTTTGCTGAAACTTTTAATACCTCCATAGTAAAGTACCTCCTCGGGGAATGATGGATGGAATCCACTACTCATCATATTCGCGAGGGGACAGAAAATTCCTGCTGCTTGGCGGGGCATTTCACTAACTTTTCCGAATTGCGCGACAACTTTCGCCTATTTTTAACATCCCTTACATGAGCAGCCATTCGTCTTCCGTCAGACGGATCTTTGTGATCGACGTCGCGCGTCCCGACGACTCGTCCAGCTCCGCCAGCAACCCGTGAAAATGCCATTTTCCTTCGTCCACCGTAAAGCGCGCTGGCAGCTGGGTCAAGAAACGATGCTCCACGGCATCCCGCTGCATGCCGAGCACGCCTTCCTTGGAGCCAACCATGCCGGAATCCGTCAAATACGCGGTGCCGCCCGGCAATATCGTCTCGTCATTCGTCTGCACATGGGTATGCGTCCCAACGACGACAGAAGCCCGACCGTCCAAGTACCAGCCCATGGCGATTTTCTCCGATGTCGCTTCGGCATGAAAATCCACGAAGATGCACGTCGCATGCTCGCGCAGATCCTCGATCAATTCGTCTGCCTTGCGGAACGGACAATCGATCGGCGGCAAGAACGTCCTGCCTTGTAAATTGATTAATCCTAATGTCTTGCCGTTCGCCCGAATGAGGGTGCTGCCTTGACCTGGTGCGCCGGGCGGATAATTCGCCGGCCGTACAAGCCGCGGTTCGTCATCGATCCATTCGAAAATATCCTTGTTATCCCACGTATGATTGCCCATCGTAATGCCGTGCACGCCAAGCTCGAAAAATTCGCGCGCGATCGGTCCCGTGATCCCCCGGCCTGCAGCCGCATTCTCGCCGTTCACGATGATCAGATGAGGATTGTACTTGCTCTTGAGCGACGGCAGCACTTGCTTAAGCGCGCTCCGGCCGGTATTGCCGACAATGTCGCCGATGAATAATACTTTCACTTCGTTACAGCCTCCTAGATTCATAAAAGAGAAGCGGCTGTATGCCAGCCGCTTCTCATTCTGCCCTTTTCGGGCGATTATTTTGCGTATTCCACTGCACGCGTCTCGCGGATGACCGTAACCTTGATATGGCCCGGATAATCCAGCTCGCTCTCGATCTTCTTCGTAATGTCGCGCGCGAGTCGGAACGCCTCCGTATCGTCGACCTTCTCCGGCTGCACCATGACGCGAACCTCGCGTCCCGCTTGGATCGCGTACGATTTCTCTACGCCGTCGAACGACTCCGAGATGGCTTCCAGCTTCTCCAGACGCTTGATATACGTCTCGAGCGTCTCGCGGCGTGCGCCGGGACGTGCAGCCGACAAAGCATCAGCTGCGCCGACCAGCATCGCGATGACCGAAGTCGCGTCGGTATCGCCGTGGTGCGACGCGATACTGTTGATGACGACCGGGTGCTCCTTGTACTTCTTGGCCAGCTCGACGCCGATCTCGACATGCGAGCCTTCGACCTCGTGGTCGAGCGCTTTGCCGATATCGTGCAACAGTCCAGCGCGACGTGCCAGCGTAACGTCCTCGCCCAGCTCGGCTGCCATGAGACCGGTCAAGTAAGCGACTTCCATCGAGTGCTTCAGCACGTTCTGCCCATAGCTTGTCCGATAGCGAAGACGGCCCAGAATCTTGATCAGGTCAGGATGCAGGCCATGCACGCCAACCTCGAAGGTTGCTTGCTCGCCGTATTCGCGAATCCGCTCATCCACTTCTTTGCGCGATTTCTCCACCATTTCCTCGATGCGTGCCGGGTGGATACGGCCGTCCGCAACGAGCTTCTCAAGCGAGGTACGCGCGATTTCGCGGCGAATCGGATCGAATCCGGACAAGATGACCGCTTCCGGTGTATCGTCGATAATTAGATCGATACCGGTCAATGTTTCGAGCGCGCGGATGTTGCGGCCTTCGCGACCGATAATGCGTCCTTTCATTTCCTCGTTCGGCAGCGCCACGACGGATACCGTCGTTTCGGCGACGTGGTCAGCGGCACAGCGCTGAATGGCGAGTGAGATGATGTCGCGAGCTTTCTTGTCGGCTTCTTCCTTCGCCTGCTGTTCCAGCTCTTTAATCATTTGAGCAGTCTCGTGACGCACTTCTTGCTCGACGTTCGTGAGAATGATCTGCCTTGCATCCTCCATAGACAGGTTGGAGATCCGCTCCAACTCTTGGATCTGCTGTTTATAGATCGAATCAATTTGCTCCTGCGTTTCCTCGATCCGTTTCTCTTTGTTGGCTACTTGTTCTTCTTTGCGTTCAAGTGCTTCGAGCTTTTTATCCAGGGACTCCTCTTTTTGCTGTAGCCGTCTTTCCTGGCGCTGCGTTTCATTGCGGCGCTCGCGGGTTTCCCGCTCGGCTTCTGCACGGAGCTTATGGACTTCGTCTTTTGCTTCGAGCACGGTCTCCTTCTTCAGCGCGTCCGCTTCTTTTTTAGCGTTTTCAACAATCTGACTGGCAGCTTGCTCCGCGCTGGAAATTTTAGCTTCGGCAATCGACTTTCGAACCTTATAACCTACTCCAAAGAAAATCGCGCCAACAACGAGAACGATCGGGATCCAGATTTCAGCGTGCTGCATCTTTCTCACCTCCTCGTTGTCACCAAAGCAAAAGCTATGGATCGTATTTGGTTTTTAGCCGGCTTTCAGACCGATCTTACGTTTCATGTCGAGAATGATCGATTCGAATCAATTTTTGGAAGGAAAATTCATTCGAAAGGAAGGAATACAGATTTATTTTATCTTTATGCAAAATCAGTTGTCAAGCCACGTTACGTCATCGATCGGCTCCTCATCCTGCGTAACCGACCGAATCGCTTCACGGACGATCTCGCCTGTATAACCTCTGCGCATCAAAAACTGAGCCAGCTTATGGCGCCGTTCGTTCGGCTCTCCCTTAAGCAGCTTCCACTTTTTGCTTGCGGCCTTCATGGCGGCCGCTTGCTCGGCTTCCGGGTCAAGTGCTGCGATTGCCTCCGCGGCCGAATGCCTGTCGATGCCCCGCTGTTGAAGCTCCTGCTTAATCAGCAGCCTGCCCTTCGCATGTCCGGCTCGCTGCTTCGCGAAGGCCTGAGCATAATCGGAATCGTCGATATATCGCTCGCGCTCCAACCTGTCGGCTGTCTCCCTAATCGCCTCTTCGTCCAGCTCCTTGCGGGCAAGATAGCGCTCGATCTCTTTGCGCGTACGCGGCTTGGCGCCAAGATAAGCCAAGGCAGCCGCATATGCGCGGTGCTTGCCGTCCGCCGCCTCGATATGAACAAGTTCCGAGGCGGCCAGCACGGCATCTCTCACGAGCCTGAAGCGGACGAGCGTGTCTTCATGCACATTGAGCGTCGACAGCCCGTCAGCGCTGTCCAGATGGACGAGATAACGACCTCGCTGTTTCGGATGCCGCTCCAAGGCGACGATGCGGTGCATGCCGCTCTCTTCCATCGACTGGTTCGGATCTTGTGTCGGTTCTTGTGCCATTACGAATTCTGCCCCCTTAACAAAAAGGCACCTTCTAGTAAGAAAGGTGCCCTGCTCTACTGCTATGTCTTATATAACTGCCCTTAACGGAACAGCATTAGCCAAGCTCGTTAAACTCATCCTCGTCCTCGTCATCTTGGCTGAACGTAGCCGGGTTCGCGTCCACGGACAAGCTGCTTGCAGCGCGAATCTGCTTCTCGATCACGTCGGCCACATTCGGATGATCCTTCAAGTATTGTTTCGCATTCTCGCGGCCTTGGCCTAACCGTTCGCCGTCGAAGGAGAACCATGCACCGCTCTTCTGCACGATATCGAGCTCGGTGCCGATGTCGATCAAGCTGCCTTCCTTCGAAATGCCTTCGCCGTACATAATATCGATCTCCGCTTGCTTGAACGGAGGCGCTACTTTGTTCTTCACGACCTTGATCCGTGTCCGGTTGCCGACCATGTCGTTGCCTTGCTTGATCGTCTCGATGCGGCGAACGTCCAGACGCACGCTTGAATAGAATTTCAGTGCGCGGCCGCCTGGCGTTGTCTCAGGGTTCCCGAACATGACGCCGACCTTCTCGCGGAGCTGGTTAATGAAGATCGCGATCGTCTTCGACTTGCTGATCGCGCCGGAGAGCTTCCGGAGCGCTTGCGACATCAGGCGTGCCTGCAGGCCGACGTGCGAGTCGCCCATATCGCCTTCGATCTCTGCCTTCGGCACGAGTGCCGCGACGGAGTCCACGACGATAATATCGACCGCGCCGCTTCGTACAAGCGCTTCCGCGATCTCCAGTGCCTGTTCGCCGGTGTCCGGCTGGGAAAGGAGCAGTTCGTCGATGTTAACGCCAAGCTTGCTCGCGTACAGCGGATCGAGCGCATGCTCGGCGTCGATGAACGCCGCTTGGCCGCCGATGCGCTGGACTTCCGCGATTGCGTGCAGCGCCACGGTCGTCTTACCGGAAGATTCCGGTCCGTATACTTCGATGACGCGGCCGCGTGGCAGGCCGCCTATTCCGAGCGCAATATCTAATGCGAGCGATCCGCTTGGCACAGTCTCAACCTGCATGCCTGCATGCTCGCCTAGCTTCATGATCGAACCTTTACCGAATTGCTTCTCAATCTGGCGTAATGCCATCTCTAATGCAGCGCGACGATCTGACAACAGAACCACATCCCTTTTCCGTTATAATAGTATTCTAACCCATTTCAAGACGGTTGCCAAGCTTTTTTTCGAACATACATTCGCATTGTGGTGGTTGTTCAAAAAGCCCAATTGTGATCGCGATGCATCTCTGGAAGCCGATTCGACGTCGAGTCTTGAACGCTGGCGAACTTAAGCGCATGCTTCCGATGCTGCGTTTCCTTCGGACACGCTTGAGGCGCTGACAACCGGCCTTTTGAACTTTCATTATGTGCCGCACATCTGCCGCTTCTGCGCCTATAAACATAAAAAACCGCAGCAAAGTAATCTTCGCTACGGTTCTTCCGTTATCTTCCCCATTATAATAGCATGTGGTCGTTTTTGACAACATCGTTCACGATTTCGTCAAATTCTGTAGATGGCCCGCCATAACCGGTATAATGCTTGCTTCGCTGCACGGATCCTGATCATGGACCGGCCGCCGGACAGCTGAAGTTCATGTACGTCCGTCGGTCTCCCGCGCTCGGCTATCGCGATATACACAAGGCCGACAGGTTTGCCCTCCGAGGTCGCGGGTCCCGCCACGCCCGTCGTCGCGATGCCGTAATCGCTGCGCGCGATATTCATCACGCGTTCCGCCATCGCGGCGGCCGTCTCCCGGCTGATCGCCCCCGGCGCTCCCGAACCCTCGAGCTGCGCGAGCGGAATGCCGAGCAGTGCATGCTTCATCGCGTTGGTATACGTTACGACGCCGCCCGAGAAGGCATTGCTGCTGCCGATGACATCGGTCAACAGCTCGGCAATCAGCCCGCCTGTGCAGCTCTCCGCCGCCGCTGCCGTCCTGTCAAGATTGCGCAGCTTGGCAATGACCGCCTGCTCGATCGGGACGTCCTCGCGGGCGTAGATGAACTGCCCGACCAGCTCCTCGATGCGAGCAACCGTCTCGTCGATCCGCCGATCGGCTTCCGCCGCGTCCCGCGCCTTCGTCGAAATGCGTATCGCGACTTCCCCTTCCTTGGCATAAGGCGCGATGGTCGGATCGGATTGGCTATCGATCAAGCCGAGCAGCGCATCCTCCAGCGCGGATTCGCCGATGCCGGCGAATCGCAATACGCGCGAGAAGAGCGGATCGCGGTCGCCGAGCTGGACGCGCAGCCATTCCTTAGCCGGGCCGTCGAACATCGGCTTCATCTCCCGCGGCGGTCCGGGCAGCAGAATGTAATGCGTGCCATCGACGGACAGCGCGTTGCCGACGGCCAGTCCCGTGCTGTTAGGAAGCGGGTCGCTCTCCTCCAGCATCAGCGCTTGCCGCCGGTTGCTCTCTACCATATGGATGCCCCGCGAAGCAAACATCTCTTCGATCTTGGCCATGGACGGTTCGTGCAGCACCAGCTTGCGACCGAGATAGGCGGCCAGCGCGTCCTTGGTCAGATCGTCCTGGGTCGGTCCTAGTCCGCCCGTGAAGATCAGAATATCCGCCCTCCCGCGGGCAGTCTCGATCGCCTGCCGCAAGCGCTGCTCATTATCGCCGACCACGGTCTGGAAGTACACGTCGATTCCGCTGGCAGCCAGTCCCTGGGACAAATACTGCGCGTTCGTATTGACGATCTGGCCGAGCAGCAGCTCGGTGCCGACCGCGATGATCTCCGCTCTCATGGTTGCGTCCCCTCCTCGATCTCATCGACCGTTACCGATCGTCTACAAAAAACATCATTCCGTTGAAGGAATGATGTTCGGCCTGCCGTAAGCTACTGCACAGGTATAATATTCTTGTTCTTGACGAAATAGTCGACGCCCGAATAGACCGTAATTAAGGCCGCCGCCCAGCTCGCGATAAGGTCGAACGGAATGTCGAAGAGCGCGAACGGGAAGTTGTTCAGCAGCAGCGCGATGATCATCGTGATCTGAACCCCCGTCTTCCACTTGCCCCACTTGCTGGCCGCGATGACGCTGCCTTCGAGCAGCGCCACTTGCCGCAGCCCCGTTACCGCGAACTCGCGGCTGATAATCACGATCACGATCCAAGCATCTACCTTATCCATCTCGACGAGCGAGATCAGCACCGCCGCGACCAGCAGCTTATCCGCCAGCGGGTCGAGGAGCTTGCCCAGATTCGTCACTTGCTTGTTCTTGCGCGCGATGTAACCGTCTAATCCGTCCGTGCTAGCCGCGATAATGAAGATAAGTGCCGCTACGATCTGGTTGTACGTAATCGAGAAATCCTCAAAATGAATCGGCTCGAGATCCAATTGGATTAAGAGGAAGAACATGATGATCGGTACCAGAAAGATGCGCACTAACGTAATGCGGTTGGCGAGATTCAAGCGACTCCCTCCCCGGACAGATCGAATTCGTACGCGTGCGTGATGCGCACCTTCTGAATCTCGCCGATCTCAGGCGTGCAGCCGCTGATATAGACTTCGCCGTCGATTTCCGGCGCATCGTACGGCGACCGGCCGATATAGACGTCGCTTCGGCCGTCATATCGCTCTACCAGCACCTCGATCGTCTTGCCGATGTACTTGCTGCCGAG
Organism: Bacillota bacterium; assembly: GCA_023433615.1. Taxonomy (GTDB): domain Bacteria; phylum Bacillota; class Bacilli; order Paenibacillales; family Paenibacillaceae; genus Paenibacillus_I. The sequence continues at coordinate 14,368 of JAEZCJ010000039.1, forward strand.
ATCCTTCGCCACGTCGCGTTGAATTTCCATCAGCGTGTTGGCGCGGAATTCCTTCACGTCGTCCGGCACTTGATCCGGCAGTCGGGAAGCCGGCGTATCCTCTTCGCACGAGTAGGAGAAGACGCCCAGGCGATCGAACTTCATCTCGCGCACGAAGTCGCACAGGCGCTGGAAGTCCTCTTCCGTCTCGCCCGGAAAACCGACGATGATCGAGGTACGGATCGCGGCTTCCGGCATGCGGGCGCGTATCTTCGCGATGAGCTCGCGCGAATCACGCTGGCGGCCCGGCCGTCTCATCCGTTTCAGAATCGAATCCTCGCTGTGCTGCAGCGGCATGTCGATATACTTGCAGATTTTCGGATTCGAGGCAATCGTCTCGATCAGCTCGTCCGTGAAGAAGCCTGGGTAGGCGTAATGGAGCCGAACCCACGCCAGCCCTTCTACCTCGCTGACCCGGTTCAGCAGCTCGGGCAGCATGAACTTATCGTACAGATCCGTTCCGTAATTCGTCGAATCTTGCGCGATCAAGCTAACTTCGCGCACGCCCTGCGAAGCAAGCTGCGTAACCTCTGCCACGATCGATTCGATGGAACGGCTTCTGAACTTGCCGCGCATGATCGGAATGCTGCAGAACGTGCAGGCATTGTCGCAGCCTTCCGCGATCTTCACGTAAGCAGTGTAGCGGGGAGTAGACGTCATCCGGGGCAGCGCCTGCTCGTAATCGAATACGGGATTGCCCACTTTGACAGGTTTCTTCCCGCGCAGCGCTTCGTCGACGACATCCGTAATATTATGAAAATCCCCGGTACCTACGATGCCGTCGATCTCGGGCATTTCTTCCATGAGCTGCTGTTTGTACCGCTGCGTCAAGCAGCCGGATACGATGAGCGCCTTCAGTCTGCCGGTCTCCTTCAGATCCGCCATGTCCAGAATCGTATTGACCGACTCTTCCTTGGCCGCATCGATGAAACCGCAAGTATTGACGATAATAACCGTCGCATCCTCGGGCGTCTCTACCAGCTCGTAGCCTCTTCCATGTATAAGCCCGGACATGATTTCCGAATCGACGAGATTCTTCTCGCAGCCGAGCGTGACCACTTTGACTCTTTCCGTCATGCTGTGTCCTCCAGACCGATATCCAACTATCCAGACAAGTATAATACAAGCGTTCGCGGCGTGTCAAAAATGGAAAAACCCCGCCAGCCGCGTCAAATGCGGGCTTGCGGGGTCGCAGAATGCCTTCCCTAACGATAGTTCGTGAACTGCAGCTCCACGCCCAGATCCGCCCCGCGAAGCATTTGCATGACCGCCTGCAAGTCGTCGCGGCTCTTGCCGGTGACGCGAATCTGATCGCCTTGCGTCTGGCTCTTCACCTTCAGCTTGGAATCGCGGATGAGGGTGTTGATCTTCTTCGAAGCGTCTTGATCGATCCCTTGCTTCAGCTTGATTCGCTGCCGAACCGTTCCGAGAGATGCCGGCTCGATCTTGCCGTAATCCAAGTTGCCGATCGGCACCCCTCGCTTGATCATCTTGCCCTGCAGGATGTCGATTACGCTCTTCAGCTTGTATTCGTCATCCGAAGCGACGACCAATTCTTCCTTCTCGATCTTGATGCTGCTCTTGCTGCCCTTGAAGTCGAAGCGCGTCTCGATCTCACGCTCGGCCTGCTGGACGGCGTTATTCAGCTCCTGCATGTCCACCTTCGACACGATATCGAATGAACTCTCCGAACTCATTGCTTGCACTCCTTCGTTATCCTATTATCGCAAATTATACCTCACATGAGGATGACTAGGCAAATTCGGACAGCTCAAAAAGGGCATCCCGGATGCCCTCTTCAGCCGAACTATCTGCTCGCCCGTTCGTTCGCGGGGGTGCGGAACATATCGAGAATGCCCAGTACGATATGCGCCAGACCAAACCCGGCGAGGCCGTAGCCCCAGGCGCTTGGCGTCATGTACCAACCGAGCAAGGCAACCAGTATGCCGAGTATCGTGACGGTCCAGCTGGCAGTCATGGCATAGCTCCTCTGCATGAAAGTGGTGCTCCTATGCATAGGATATCCTGCCGATGCCTTCCTATACTATTGAACGGATGAATCGACCGATGCCGCAGCCGGTTCGATGATAAACCGTTTGCGCGTTTTGTTCCCGTCCTCAAGCAGCACGCCGTCAATTCGGATCTCGACGTTCGCGGTCGCACCGATGTTGAGGAATACCGTGCCCTCCAGCTCTTTGGTGATGACCTGCGGTCCGTTCTCTACCTTATAATGATGAATATCGCCGTTGCGGTTGTTCGCCCGCACCTCGATCCAGCTGTCCTTGCCTTCCGGAATCGTGAATTCATACTTATGTACGCCTTGCGTGCTGATCGCGAACTTGTCCGTCGTGCTGTTCACGGCTTCCACGAACGTTAGTTCGACCTTCGGCAGCGGCTCCTCATCTACGTTCGCAGGAGGCGTACCGTCGCCATTGGCGGCCGTGTTCTCCGGATCGGTCGCGGCCGCGCCGTTCCCTGCAGCCGTACCGTCGTCGGTTTCGCCTTCCGGAAGCTCCGTCTGATCCGTGATCAGCGACCCGTCATTCGTCACTTCTTGATCGGTACCGTCTTGATTGTTGATCGCATACACGTACACGACGACGGCTATTAGCGCGAGGAAAGACCACATCAGCAGGCGGAAGCCCCATTTGCTCCATCGGTCGGAGGCATGCGCCGATGCTCGGCGCTTGTTCATCATCGGCTGCTCAGGAACCGTTTCGGACACGGTCGCCGGCATATCCCGTTGATACAGCCGCAGCACCTCTTCGGCATCCAGCCCGACGGTTTCTGCGTAGTTTTTGACGAAGGCCCTTACATAGAAGTTCCCGGGCAGCACCTTGTACTCCCCTTCTTCGATCGCCTCCAGATAGCGTTTCCTGATCTTTGTCATCTCCTGGATGTCATCCAGCGAGTATCCTCTCTGTTCGCGAGCCTTCTTGAGGAGATTGCCCAGATCCGACATGTCCTCACCTCCTGAGATTGGTTTCGAATTATAGGTCGTTATAGTTCGTCGTGAAGGTCTCGTATGTAATCTCTTCGTCCGGCGTATTGCGAAGCTCGATGATGCAATCGAAGTCGCTGTATTCGTATTTCGATTCCCGAACGAAAATATCCGGGTGCTCGATCACCTTCGTCGAGGGCATCGCCATAATATCCTCGATCAGCGCGGCGTGCTTCTCGTTGGAGCGAATCGTGCTGACGATGCCGTCGATAATGAATATATTGTTCGGGTTCATCTCTTCTTCCGACATTTGGCTGCGTACGGTCTGCCTCAGCAGCGTCGACGAGACGAACGCCCATCGCTTATTGGAGCAGACGCTTCCGGCGATGATCGATTCGGTCTTGCCTACCCGCGGCATGCCGCGAAGTCCGACGACCTGATTGCCCTCCCGCTTGAACAGCTCGCCTAGAAAATCGACCAGCATACCCAGTTCGTCCCGCGTGAACCGAAACGTCTTGCGGTCATCGGAGTCCCGCTCGATATACCGCCCGTGCCTAACGGCCAGAATGTCGACTAGCTTCGGCGGACGCAGCGCGTTGACGGTAATGTTGTCGACCTTCTTCAACATCTTGCCGAGCAGTTCTATCTTCTCGTCGTCGTCCGTCTGCAGCAGCATGCCGCGCGTACGGTCCTCGACGCCGTTGATCGTCAGTATGTTAACCTCCAACATCCCGAGCAGGGACGCGATATCGCCTAGCAGACCGGGACGATTCTTGTGAATCTTGTATTCCATATACCATTGTTTATATTCCATGAAGCACCTCATCGGTGGAAGGATAGATGTATATAATGCGTGTATGAATGCTTACCGTATATCTTTTTCTACAATATTCGCCAATCTCCTGCCAATCTTCGTTGAAATATGGCAGAAAAGCCCCCAGGAAGTCGGAGGCTTGTCTGCCGAACGTGTTTACGCGTTGTTTTCCGCCAGTTTGACCATCAAACGTGCAATCGTCTTGCGTTCCTCGGTATCGCCGACATCCCACAGTTCCTTCAATACGCGCTCTTCATCGTTCTTCGGGTCGACCTTCTCATCCAAAAATTCGCCGATCTCAAAAGCCAGCTTAGAGATCGTCTCCTCGCTGAGACCGATCTTCTTCGCCGCTTCTACGCGGTCGCCCAAGAACTGCTTCCAGTGATCGAATTTCGTTAGAACGGTTGCCATGCCTTTCATCCTCCTCGCGGTGATTCAAGATTGTGATTAAGGAATGATCAACAGTTCTATTGTGGACATGATCTGCTCTAATTATGCGACGAATAATGGCGGTGAAAAGTTTCAGCGTCTATGTCAGCCATCCGCCGTTTCGGCCGGAGTGGCAACCAACGCATAGCTACGTCAGCCATCCGCCGTTGGGACTAATAATTTGACCAGTAATGTAACTCGACTCCGGCAGCGCCAGAAAATAGACGAGCGACGCGATCTCGTCCGGCTGCGCGAGACGGCCTGCCGGAATTCCCTCCTGCAGCGCCGTCATTTCGCGCGCATCCAGATTGCCCAGCATCGCGGTGTCGACTGCGCCGGGCGCTACCGCATTCACCGTCACGCCGGACGGCGCCAGTTCCTTGGCCAGCGCCTTCGTGAAGGCGTTCACGCCGCCCTTCGTCGTCGAATACAGCACCTCGCAGGAAGCGCCCGACAGTCCCCAGATCGAGGACACGTTGATGATCCTGCCGTAACGCTGGGCGATCATGGCCGGCATGAAGATCTGCGAGCTGAGGAACAGCCCCTTCAAGTTGACGGCCATCACATCCTCCCACACCTCGTCGGTTACGTCGGCGAGCATGCCGTAATGGGACACGCCCGCGTTATTGACCAGGATGTCCGGCACCATGCCCCGTTGTTCCAGCTTCTCCTTCATGCGAAGAAGCTGCTCGCGGGATCGGATGTCCGCGGATACCGTCATGACGTTCGCCCCGAGACGCATGCAGGTTCGCGCTGTCTCGTTAGCGGCCTCATGGGAATGCAAATAATGAATGACGATGTTCATTCGCTCCGCCGCGAAGCGGGAGGCAATCGCGGCGCCGATGCCGCGGCTGCCTCCCGTAATGAGCACCGTCATGTCCTGCAGCGGCTTCATGCCTGCCCCTTGTTCGAGACGATGGAGACCGCCATTTGATCCCAATCGAAATGCTCGCGCAGCCGTTCGTTCGCCTCATCCAGACTGATTGCCTTATACAGCTCCAGCAGTTGGAACAAGTCGCCGCCCCGGAATCGGTAACGGGTGAATTCGTTCGCGATCGATTCCGGCGAATTCAGCATCCGCAGATAGCCGCCCAGCCGTTTGCGCTTGGTCCGCTCGAACGAAGCGGCGTCAAGCCCCTTCTCAAGCGTCGCGTCGACGGAAGCGCGAATCCGGCGCAGCAGCTCGTCGGGATCCCGCGTATCGCCGCCCAGCACCGAGAAGGCATATTGCATGCTGGAATTGTATTCGTTGCCGAAAGCGTCCGAGATCAAGTTGTCGTCATACAGGCTCTGGTACAGCTCAGAGCTCGGACCGATCAACGCTTCGAGCATCAATTTTGTCGTGACTTCCCGCCTCAGCAGTTGCTCGACGGTCTGCGGCACCGATTTCTCCTTGAACCCGAACATGATTTTCGGCAAGGATACGGGCAGGTTCGTAACGAGTCTTGCCTGCTTCACCGCGGTCGGCTCCTCATCGAATATCCGGTTAATGGCACCTTGTTCCGGGAAGCTTTTCCCAGCCTGGTTGTCGCGCACGAGCTTCATGACTTCTTCCGCCTGTACCCCGCCGACCACGAACAGAATCATGTTCGACGGATGGTAGAACGTCTCGTAGCAGCGGTACAACGTCTCCTTGTCGATCTGATAAATCGACTCTACGGTACCCGCGATGTCGATATGAACGGGATGGACGCGATACATGGCGGCAATCAAGCCGAAATAGACGCGCCAATCCGGATTGTCCTTGTACATATTGATCTCTTGCTCGATGATGCCCTTCTCCTTATTCACGTTCTCGTCCGTGAAGTAAGGATTCTGCACGAAGTTCACCAGCGTGGCGATATTGTCCGGAATGTTCTCCGTTGCCGAGAAGAGATATACCGTGCGATCGAAGCTTGTGAACGCATTCGCGGATGCCCCTTGCGAGGCGAACGTCGCGAAGATGTCGCCTTCCGGTTCCTCGAACATCTTGTGCTCGAGAAAGTGCGCGATGCCGTCGGGCACCCGGATCGGCTCGCTGCCTGCGATGGCAAAATGATTATCGACGGATCCGTAACGTGTCGAGAAGGTTGCGTACGTCTTCTGGAAGCCGTCCTTCGGCAGCACGTAGACCTCTAGCCCATTCTCCATCGTCTCGCGATACAGCGTCTCTTGGACGCCTGGGTACCGAATGGTCTCCATCACGCTTGCGCCTCCTTCTCGTCACGCAGGAAATAGATCGTATCCAGACTTACTTGGCCGGCTACCTGCTTGATGTCATCCTTCGTGACGCGGTTTACTTCATCCAAGAGCTGCAGGGCTTCGCGGGTTCTGCCGGACAGAATCGCGTTGAAGTCGAAGCCGATCATCTCGGCAGCCGAATCTTGGATCTCGCGCAGATGGTTGGCGATCATCGCCTTCGTCTGGGACATTTCCAGTTCGCCGATTTCGCCCTTCTGCATCGACTCCAGCTGTTCCTTGATGATTGCGACTGCGCGCTCGTAGTTCTGGATCTCGATGCCGGACTGAATCGTCAGGATGCCTTTATGCCCGTCATATCGCGAAGCGGCATAATAGGCTAGACTTGCCTTCTCACGGACGTTAATGAACAGCTTGGAATGCGGGTAACCGCCCAGGATGCCGTTATACATCAGCGCGGCAGGATAGGCATCGTCCGCATAGCCGACGGCTGACCGAAGTCCCATGTTCAGCTTGCCTTGCCCCACGTCCATCTTCTCGACGACCGTCTTCGGCTCGCGGGCTGCAGGCCGGTTCTCAGAGGCTGCATAGCTCGCAGGTTCCCCGGCGGGGAGCTTGAAGCTAGCTGCGACTAGTTCGCTGACCTGGCTAAGTGACGTGTCTCCCGCTACGTAGAGATCGAAGGAAGCCTGGCCGAGCCATCGGCTGTAATGCTCATAGAGCGATGCAGGCGTTATGGCGTCGAGATCGGAGATGCGTCCCAATGCATGCAGACGGTACGGCTCGTCGGCGCACATCTCTTCCAGGCAGCGCTCGGCCGCGTAACGGATCTTGTCGTTCACGATCGCTTCCAGACGCTTGCGCAGCGTGATGGATTCCGCGCGCGCGTATTTATCCAAGAAGACACCGTTCTCCGTCGCAGGCGCCGTCAGCACCTCGCCCAATAATCGCAGCGCGTCCTCGAGCAGCGATTGCTTCGCGGAGACGAATTGATCGTGGATGACATCCATTCGGAAGCTGACGATCTGGGCATCGCCGCGCTTCATGACATCGAAGCCGAAGCCGGCGCCGTACATATCGTCCAGCCGCTCGCGGAACGCCCGCGTCTCCGGCGTGGATGCCGTTCCCCTGCGCAGCACGAATGGCACCAGCGCGGTCTGAGTAACCGTGTCCTCGCTCAGCGGCACTCCTGCATATAAAGCAATGGCGTAGGTCTTGAAGCGCTTCGTTGGAAGCACGTGAAGCCGCAGCCGGCCGATCTGGCCGCGTTCGAATTGGCTGTCGTTCAATCCGTTCAACCCCTTTCCATAATCCCCCATGCGATCTCGCTACCATTCTAACTGATTCGAAAAGGAAGAAGCAACCGAAGGCGAGCACTGCCGAGCTAGCCAATCGTCTTGCCGGCTAGACGGCTTGCTGCAGCCAGGTTGCTTCTTCTGCTCTCACAGGCTCACATGCAGAAAATATGCTTGCCGATCGTCTTCACTTGCGGACGCGACCAGATCCATTTGGACGTCGCCGTCACCGGATTGAAATAGTAGATGCACCCGCCGGACGGATCCCAGCCGTTCAGCGCATCCTGTACGGCCCGCTTGGCATTCTCGTTCGGCGTCAACCAGATCTGGCCGTCCGCGACGGCCGTGAAGGCACCCGGCTGAAAGATGACGCCCGATGCCGTATTCGGAAAGCTCGGCGATTTGACGCGATTGAGGATAACGGCCGCAACCGCGACTTGCCCCTCATACGGCTCGCCTCGCGCCTCTCCGTACACCGCATTCGCCATGATTTTCAGATCGTTGGCCGTCAACCCCAGATTGCTCGTCTTCGCAAGTCCGGTACCGCCGCCTTTGTTGTTACCGCCCTGCGGAGCTTTGTTGCCCGCTCCGCCAGTATTGCCGGTGTTCGCCTGCGGCAAGTCCGCAGCCGTCGGACGCCAATCTTTGGTCGCTTCCCATAGCTTGACCTTCGTCTTGCCGGCGACGATGCCGTCCGATTTCAAGCCGAACTTCCATTGAAACCAGGTTACGGCATTTCTCGTCTTCGGGCCGAAGTCGCCGTCCACCTTGCCGTCATAGTAACCTAGATATTTTAATCTTCCTTGAAGCTCGACCACATCCTTACCCGAAGAACCCAGCGTTAATGTCGCGTTGCTGAACGTTGCGCTCGATAATCCGGTGCCCATGTGCTGCAGCGTGAATGCGCCGAACAACAGACATACGATAACCGTCGTCGCGAGTAGAAGTCTTGTTCTCATGCTTATCGATTCAGCCTCTCTATCGCATAGTGATACGCCTGACTGGGCGATTGTCTCTAGTATGCGAAGGCCATTGGCATCATATGCACGAATAACGCCTCCCCGAAGGGAGGCGCTAAGTCAGGAGCTGATCTTATTGTTCGCTTGATGCTGTTCGATCGACATAAGCACTTCCCGCGGCTTGCTGCCCTCATAAGGGCCGACGACGCCGCGCGCTTCCATCTGATCAATTAATCTTGCCGCTCGCGTATAACCGATGCGCATCCTCCGCTGCAGCAGCGAGACGGATGCCTGCTTCGCTTCGAGGATGATCGTAACCGCTTGATCGAACAGCTCGTCCAGATGATCGTTCTCGTCCGCCGGCGTATCCTCGATCTCCGGCACGAGATCCTCTTTGTATTCAGCCTGCGCCTGTTCGCGCGCGAAATTGACGACCGTCTCGACCTCTTGATCCGACAAGAATGCGCCTTGCACGCGAATCGGCTTGGACATGCCGACGGGCAGGAAGAGCATGTCGCCCCGGCCTAGCAGCTTCTCGGCTCCGACCATGTCGAGGATCGTGCGCGAATCGACCTGCGAGGATACGCCGAAAGCGATTCGCGACGGGATGTTCGCCTTGATGACGCCCGTGATGACATCGACCGAAGGCCGCTGCGTCGCGATGATCAAGTGAATGCCCGCGGCCCGCGCCATTTGGGCAAGACGGGTAATCGCGTCCTCTACGTCATTGGCCGCGACCATCATCAGGTCGGCTAGCTCGTCCACGATGACGACGATATAAGGGAGCAGTGCCGCAGGGTTATCCTTCTGCAGCGTGTTATAGCCTTCGATATTGCGCGTCCCTGACTTCGAGAACAGCTCGTAGCGCTTCTCCATCTCGACGACGATCTTCTTGAGCGCAAGCGACGCGCGCCTCGGATCGGTCACGACAGGAGCCAGCAGATGCGGGATGCCGTTATAGACGTTCAATTCGACCATCTTCGGGTCGATCATCATGAACTTGACCTCGTCAGGCGCCGCCTTATACAGAATGCTGGTAATGATCCCGTTAATGCATACCGATTTGCCCGAGCCTGTCGCCCCGGCCACGAGCAGATGGGGCATGCGGGCCAGGTTGCCGACGATCGGCTGGCCGGAGATGTCCCGTCCGAAGGCGATCGACAGCTTCGATGGCGCTTGCTGGAATGCCGGCGTCTCCATCACCTCTCGCATCGTGACCATAGACACCTCGGTATTCGGCACTTCGATGCCGATCGCCGACTTGCCTGGGATCGGCGCTTCCATGCGAATGTCTTTGGCCGCGAGCGCCAGCGCGATATCATCCGTTAAGCTGACGATTCGGCTGACCTTCACGCCTGTTGCCGGCTGTACCTCGTAACGCGTAACCGCCGGACCGCGCACGACATCGAGCACGGTCGCCTTGACGCCGAAGCTCTCCAGCGTCGCTTCGAGCTTCCGCTTGGCCTCGGAAGAATCGGCCGGACCGGACTTGCCGCCCTGAGGCTTGGCTAGCAGGCTGAACGGTGGAAGCAGGTACGGCCTGGACGGCTTCGGCTCGGCCGAGGCGCTGTCTTCGGCAGTTCCGGCAACAGTCATGGCCGCTCCGCCGGCAACCGAAGCAGACGCAGGGGCTCGCTCCACCTCTTCCAGCTCAAGCTCGACCTGCTGCATGTCATCCACCGGCGCCAATGCTTCCGGCCAATCCTGACG
>JAEZCJ010000044.1 GCA_023433615.1 Bacillota bacterium
GCCCTCCGCTTCTTCGTTGTTCGAGCAAATCAAGTTATATCCCGGTCTGAGACCGCTGCTCCGGGTAGATGCGATAGTAATAGAGGATCTCAGGCAGATTCTCGACCGAATAGCCTTGCAGCACGTAACGGGTGTTGAAGTAGAGGTCTTCGGCCGTCGTCGCCGCTCCTCGCGGATAGCGCTCCAGTCCGCCGAGCAGATCGAACAGCGAGCCGCGCATCATCAGCGCGCCATGGCAGACGCAGTGCCCGCCGGACAGATAGACGCCGGCAATGTTCTCGTAGCCGAATTTGATGAAATCGGTCACGTATTGATTATAGAAATCGCCGTCCGGAAAGCAAGCGATCTGCGAGCCGACGAGACAGAAATTCGGATTCCCTTGGAGGAATCCGACCTGCTTCGAGATCCGCTCGGGATGCGACAGGTCGTCGGCTGCCTGCGTAGCGATGAATTCGCCTCGCGCCAAGAAATAACCGGTCGTGAAGGCGCCGGAATAGCCTACGTTATAGGGCAACGCGTGGTAGACGAATCGATCGTCACGGAGAACGGGATGGTTCCGATGCTTCTTCGCCCACTTTCGGACGACCTGCTCCGTATGATCGTCTGACCCGTCATTGACGACGATGATCTCGAGATGCGGGTACGTCTGGTTGAGCAGACTGTCCAGCGTCTCTTCGATGTACTTGGCGGCATTATAAGCACTGATCACGATACTGGCTAGATAGGGTGTTCTTTGAAATCTCACAAGCATAGCCTCCTCAAGCGGTTAACTGAACGCCAGCAGCTTCTCGATGACTTCTTGCTGCTCCTCGTCCGTTAAGAAAGGATGAACGGGAAGCGCGAGCGCGCGCGATGCAACCTGCTCCGCGACGGGGTAATCGCCGGTCTTGCCGCCCTTCGAAGCGAATGCCTGCTGCAAGTGCAGCGGACAAGGGTAGTAGCGCGCCGTTCCGATGCCGGACTGAGCCATGTAGCTCATAAGTCGATCAGGCTCCGGAACTTGAACGACGTATAGGTGATAGACATGTTGACCGTCCGGATCACGGTAAGGAAGCGTGACGTCGGCCAGGGACGCCAGCGCATCGTCGTATCGTGCCGCAAGCTGCTGCCTGCGCGCGTTCCATGCGTCCAGCCTACGCAGCTTGGCTCGGAGCAGCAGCGCCTGGATTTCATCCAGCCGGCTGTTGAAGCCGACGGCTTCATGATAATATTTGCGCGGACCCATGCCGTGGAAGGCGAGCAGACGAATCTGCTCGGCAATGCCTTCGTCATGGGTCGTTACCATGCCGCCGTCGCCGAACCCGCCGAGATTCTTGGTCGGATAGAAGGAGAAGGCCGCTGCATGCCCCAGACTGCCGGCAGGCCTGCCTTTAAAGGAAGCGCCTGCCGCCTGGCACGCGTCTTCGATGACGAAGAGTCCATGGCGGCGGGCGATCTCGGCGAACGCATCCATATTCGCCGGCTGTCCGAAGATGTGAACCGGAATAATGGCTCTGGTCCGCGGCGTAATGCTGGCTTCGGCCGCAGCAGGGGACAAATTGTACGTATGCGGATCGATATCGGCGAATACCGGCGTTGCCCCGACGCGCACGATCGCTTCTGCCGTCGCGAAGAACGTGAACGGCGTCGTGATCACCTCGTCGCCTGGGCCGACCCCGCATGCCGTCAGGGCCAGAATCAGCGAATCCGTTCCGTTGGCTGTCGACACGGCATGGCGGACTTGCATGTAACGGGCCATCTCGGATTCGAACTGCTTCACCTCCGGACCGGCAACATAGACGCCTGTATCGAGCGCGGCGGCTAATGCTTCTTCGATGCGATCGTGCTGCAAGGATCGATACTCGGCCCGGGGGTCGAACAAGGAGACAGGGTTCATTCACGCATCCTCCTTCCGAGACCACTTGGCCGGCACACCGAGAGCCGTTACGCCGTCCGGAATGTCGCGGGTAACGACCGACCCGGCGCCTATGACGGCTTGCCGGCCGATAACGACGCCCGGCAGCAGCGTGGCGTTGTTGCCGATTCGGGCGCCTTGCTTAATATGCGGCCCGCGGAGGGGAACCTCCGTCGGTTCCATATATTTATCATTCGAGGTGGAGACCTCGGGACCGATGAACACATGATCCTCGATAATCATGTCGGCGGTGACGTAAGCGCCGGTCTGGATGACGACGCCGCAGCCGATCACTGTCCTGCATTCGACCTTGGCATTCCTGCCGACGACCGTCGAGCTGCCGATCGAGGTACGCTCCCGGATGCTGGCCAAGTCTCCCACCAAGACGTCATCACCCAGAATGGTTCCAGCATAGATGACCGCGCCGTTGCCGATCCGCGATCGGCTGCCGACCGTAAGCGGCGGCTGCTTGCTAACGGCATGCAGCACCTTCGAATTCGTGATCGGCTGACAGCCAAGCACGCTTCCGCAGCCGATCACGACATCGTCGCCGATTACCGTGTCCTGCCGAATGACGGCATGATGCCCGATGCGGACGTTGCGGCCGATCGTAACGCCGGATTCGATCACGACATGATGCCCAAGCACGACATGCTCGCCAAGACTGGCATCGGAGGCGACGGCTGCCGAGCTATGCCCAATACGCTCACTCATGGCTTTCCTCCTGAAGGATCAATTTGGTAATCCGGTTCGTGACTTCCATGGCATGGATACCGTCTTGGCCGGGAACGCGAGGCGCCTTTCCGCGCCGGATGCATGCGAGGAAGTCCTGCAGCTGCGCCAACAGCGGTTCCTGGCTGGGGACGGCGATTTTCTCCACGATATTCTGCTGGGCGTAATTCGTATGGAATGCCTTCTGGAAGAAACGGGTCGAACGGGTGACGACAACCTTCTTATCCAGCAGGTCGGCTTGGATGAATGCGCGCTTGGTGACGATCCGGATCGTTCGGATTCTCTCTTCCGTGATGAAGCTGGCCGTTAGCTGCGCCGTGAGCCCGTTGTCCGTCCGAACAAGCGCCGCCGCATGTCGGATGACGCCTCCATCGGCATGCCCGACGGCATGGACGGTGCCGATCCTGGCCTGAAGCAGATCGTGAAGGATGTAAATATCGTGAATCATGAGGTCATCGACCACGTTGACATGCTGCCATCTGGCCTCGAAAGGGCTCATGCGATGAATATCGACGGCGATGACCTCCTCCTCTACGATGATCTGGCGCAACACTTGGATGACGGGATTGTACAGCTCGATATGGCCGACCTGCAGCTTGAGCCCCGCCTCGGCGGACTTCGCGACCAGCTCCCTGCCCTGAGGCACGGTAAGTGCCAGCGGTTTCTCGATCAGCATGTGAATGCCCTTGGCAATGCAGGCCAGCCCGATCTCGTAATGGGCAGGCGTCGGCGCAGCGATCGTGACCGCGTCGACCTGATCGAGGAGGGCGGGCAGACTATCGAATGCTGCGGTATGGTACTTCGCTGCAATAAGCCCGGCCCGCTGAAGATCCGTGTCGTAGATGCCGGTCAGGCTGCAATGATTCGCCAAGGCGGCATACACGCGAACATGGTTCTCGCCCATGATGCCCGCGCCGATAACGCCTACTCGCACCGTTATCCCCCTCTTTCCATGATATCGCGGCACAGATAGATGAAATCGTACCACTTCTTGCAGACAACCTCGGGCGTGAACCTCTTGCTCTCCAGAAGGGCCATCTCGGACAGGTAGTTCCGGTAGGCATCGAAGGACAGCACTTCTTGCAGCGCGGCTGCATACTTCTCGAGCGCTTCCGATGTCCACCAGTGCGGCGGGGATCCCCAGTTCACGTCGAAGATCAGGCGCTGGCTCGGCGCGGTATCGTAGATGGCACCCATGGATGCCGCGACGACCGGGACGCCGCAAGCCATCGCTTCCGCGATTTGATTGGAGAACGTCTCGCTCTTGCTCCCGCAGACCATGACATGCCAAGAGCCGACGATATCCGCCATTTGGTTGTGCGGGACATTCGTATGGATAACCAGATTAGGCGGATGATCGTTCAGCCAGCCGTTCTGATTCGTCGGCGGCGGAGCCATGATCATCTCGAAGCGGGTGTCCGGGAATCTTCGGGCAAGGAACGGCATGACCTCCGGTCCCTTGAGCAGGCCGTATTGGTCGTGACCGACCCAGCCGACCGTGACCACGTTGCGCTTGGGTCTCGGATAGAAGATTTCGCCGTCAACCATGTTCGGAATGATGTGCATGAGATGGGCAGGATAGCCGGATTCGATCATGTAATTTTTCTGGAACTGCGAATAGACGACGAGCGGCACATAGCGCTCTGCCGGGCGATTCTGGTCGAAGTTCGGGCCGGTGCTCCACAGATGCCCCTTCTCGACTTGAAAGTCCGACGTGTAGTTCTGCACGTAGTGGTTCCACCATCCCCAATCCTCCTTGCCGACGAGCATGGCCTTGTCGGTGTACAGCGGCATCTGTCCCGGATTGGGAGCGAAGGCGATCTGAATATCGGGCGGACAGAAGCGGGGAAGCCACTTGGCCCGCATATTGGCTTCCGCGAAGGGACCGGACATCGCCGGCGCCTGGAAATAGTCCATGACGAACTTAAAACGGAACATTACGCACCTCCGGAATGATAAATGGTCGAGTCGCGAAACAAGCAGTCATAGGACTCCAGAAGCCCTTGGCCCAAGCTGTAGGCAGGCTCCCAGTCCATCCATTCGCCCGCCTTGCGGTTGGATAAGCAGCTGTGCAGAATGTCGCCGGGTCTCGCCGGCTTATGAAGGACGGGAAGCTCGTGACCGTGGATGCTTGCCAGAATGGCAATGAGCTCGTTCACCGTCGTGGAGATCGCGGTCGAGACATTCAGAACGCGGTCATCCGCATGATTGATCGCAGCAAGGTTGGCCCGAACGACGTCCTTCACGTAGACGAAATCGCGTGACTGCCGGCCGTCTCCGAATACGACGAGCGGCTTCCCTTGACGCATTCGGTTCAGGAATATCGCGATAACGCCGCCTTCTCCCTTAGCGGTCTGCCGAGGTCCGTACACATTGGCATATCGCAATGCCGTATAGCGCAGACCGTGCAGGTCTGAATAGACTTGCAAGTAAAATTCAGGCGTCCCTTTGCTTATGCCGTAATAAGAGGCCGGTTGCGGCGGGTGACGCTCTTCCGTGAGCGGATGGGGCGAATCGCCGTATAGCGCGCAGGAGGAGGCATAGATCACTTTCTTCACCTTGGCTGCCGCGCAGCCTTCCAAGAGATTGATCGTGCCGATCAGATTGATGGCGGCATCCTCGGCCGGATTCTGGATGGAACGCTGAACGTCGACTTGCGCCGCATGATGGAACACGTAGTCGGGCTTCAATTCGGCGAGCAGCTGTTTGATTCCGTCGTCGCGAATATCCAAGACGTGCAGGACGGCATCCGAGTGCACGTTGCTGACCGAACCGCTGCTGAGGTTATCCAGGACGTGCACTTCATGGCCTTCTTGGATCAAGCCGTCAACCAGGTGGGAACCGATAAATCCGGCGCCTCCCGTAACTAATGCTTTCAAGGCTTTCTCCCCCTAAGTCCGCGATTGGTGAAGCTGCTGCCGGTACCAAATGATCGTCCGTTCCAGTCCGGTCTCCAGACTGACCTGCGGCTCATAGCCGAGGATGGCGCGGGAACGCGTCAAGTCCGGCATGCGCGCGGGCATATCTTCGTACCCGGGTCCGTAGGCTTCCTCATAGGGCTTGATGCGGATTGCCGACGCGGAGCCGGTCATGCGAACGACTAGCTCTGCGAGCTGACGAATCGTAATCGGACGGTTGGAGCCGATGTTGAAAATAAGGCCGTTCGCCGATTCGCGCAAGGCATTCACGGTCCCCTGAACGGTATCGTCGATATACGTGAAGCAGCGGGACTGGGAACCGTCGCCGTACACTTCAAGCGGCTTGCCGGCCAATGCCGCGGTAATGAACCGGGGCACGACCATGCCGTACTGCGAATTCGTCTGGCCTGGACCGTAAGCGTTGAAATAGCGAAGGATGGTTACCGGCAGCCCGAGCTGCGCATAGGCTAGGCAGAGATGCTCATCGAGCGATTTGGCCGTCGCGTAACACCAGCGATGGATGGCAGAAGTGCCGTATACGCGGTCCGAGTCCTCGCGGAACGGAAGCTCGCTATTTTTGCCGTATACCTCCGATGTGGAGGCGAAGACGACTTTGCGCTTATTCGCATGGGCCAGCTCGAGCACGACTCTAGTGCCGTCTATGTTGCCTTCGATAACTTTGAGCGGATTATCGACGGTATTCTTCACTCCGAGCACCGCGGATAAATGATAGACCGCATCGACGCGTTCGACGAGCGGCTGCATAAGCTGCTTGTCAAGGACCGATCCTTGCACGAAGGTATGGCGGGGATGGTTCATGACGTCCTGAAGGTAGTTCCGGGAGCCGGTCGACAGATCGTCGATTGTCCAGACGTCATGCTGCATGGCAAGAAGCCTCTTGACGAGGTTGGACCCGATGAAGCCTGCTCCGCCGGTGACTAATAGTTTCAAGCGCATTCACTCCTCGTAGGTAGGATGGTAAGCGGACGTTCCATCAGAGCAGGATGACGTTGGCGGGCTTCTGCGACCGTCCGAACGTATTGCGCGTGTCCAAGACCAGCGGCGCATGCTCGGCCAGCAGCGCGTACGGCACGTTGGAGTGGTCGGTAAGAATCAAAGAGCAATCATGGCTCTTGACCTGCCGGGCCGTTAACGGCGTCCGAGTCAAGACGGTACCGTCTATCGTAAGCTCCTCGACATAAGGATCGTAGAAGCTGAGCCTGATGCCGCGCCGCTGCAGCAGCTCCATGACGCGGATCGCGCTGGATTCGCGGATGTCGTTCACGTCCCTCTTATAGGTGACGCCGATGACCAGAACGCTGGAATCGGACAACGGATTCGGCAGGCTGGACGCGATCCGTTCCAGTACGTACTCCGGCATCCGTTCGTTGATCCGGTGACTGAGCTCGATGAACGGGAGATCGATATCGTAGGCTTTGGCTTTCCAGTGCAGATACATCGGATCGACAGGGATGCAATGGCCGCCGATTCCTGGACCGGGATAATAGGGCGTGAAGCCGTACGGCTTGGTCGCTGCGGCATCGATCACCTCCCAGAGGCTGATATCCATCACTCGGCAGAGGGGGATAAGGTCGTTCATGACCGAGATGTTCACGAATCGCTGATAGTTCTCCAGCAGCTTCGTCATCTCAGCGGTCCGCGGATTGCTGACGCCGACTATCTGCGAGAATACCGATCCGTAGATTTCGCCGGCCAGCCTCGTGCAAGCCGGCGTGACGCCTCCGACCACCTTCGGAATGTCCCGCAGGGCGATCCGGTTCTGACCCGGGTCGATTCGCTCCGGCGAGTAGGCGAGATAAATGTCGCGCCCGACCTTGAAGCCTTGCGATTCGATAATCGGCAGCAGCTCCTCCTCGGTCGTTCCCGGGTAGGTCGAGCTTTCCAGCACGACGAGCTGCTCCTTGCGAAGATGCGGCAGCAGGCCGGTAACTGCCCCGCGCACGTAAGTCAGATCCGGCTGCGCATGCTCGTCGATCGGCGTAGGCACGCAGATAATCACGGCCTGCGCTTCGGATGCGAGCGCGTAGGACGTTCCGACTTGGAATCGGTTCAGCGCGAACATCTCCCGTATGTCGCCGCGCGTGAAGTCGGACAAGTACGATTGCCGCTTCCCGAGTTTGTCGATCTTCCTCTCATCCAGATCGATGCCGAATACGGTATGACCATGCTGCAGGAACAGACGGGCAAGCGGCAGGCCAACGTATCCGAGACCGATGACGGCGATTTTGCTACCCATATGCACATGTCTCCTTTGCGTTTGACTCTGCCTCATCCTATGGCCGCTAGGTTAAAAGAGTCCTAGCCTTCCGCCTGAATTCTATAAAAATAGTTAACTGCTGGGAAAAGCAGGGGAGATGTCCCGAGAAGCCCTGCAAAGGTCACGCGATCGCGATTAGGCAAGGGTCTGCATGGATCGAAATAAAGGCGAAGGTCTATGAAACTTCGAGCGAAACAAGGGTTGCCGTCTAGGGCAGAAGCGGGGAGGCAGTCATACATATATAGGGTATCTTCACTAGAAAGGAGATTCCCATGAGAATCCTGCTTGCCACGTACTGGGGCCTCCCGTTCGTAGGAGGGGTCGAGCAGTATGTCTTCCAGCTTAAAAGAGGATTGGAGCAGCAAGGGCATAATGTCGATATTTTCTGTAAAATGCCGGATAACTCGGCGTACTATCTGCTAGGCACCAATCATGTCGTTCCCAGGGATAAGCTGATGCCGATGCTGTCGGCCAAGGTGGATACCTGCTTCACCAACAGACTGCCCGGACTGGATCCGTGGATTCAGTACCTTGAGGTGGAGAAGTACTGCTATGAGGCTGCCGCGGCGACGATTCGTCCGAGCACGTACGATATCATCCATACCCAGGACATTATCTCTACGCGGGCGTTCAGGCGCGTGACGAAGCCGCATGTGCCGATCGCGGCCACCATTCACGGCTGCTTGACGACCGAAATATTCAATCGTTCCAAGCAGATTACCAGCGAGCGGATGTTCGGCGACGATGTATGGTCGTACCTCGGGTTGGCCGAAGGGTTGGGCGTCTCGAGCAGCCACCGGGCCATCATTCCTACGCAGTGGTTGAAAAACATTCTTGTTCAATACGGAGCCCCCGACCCGAAGATGTCCGTTGTGCCGTACGGGATGGACCATCTCGGTTTCCTTGCGCGCATGGGGGAGACCCCGCAGATGGCCGTACCGGATTCGTACGGAAGAACCGTGTTCATCTGCCCGGCACGATTCGATAGCGTGAAGGGGCATATCTATCTGATCCAGGCTTTGTCCCAGCTGAAGCAGTCGCGGCAAGACTGGGTCTGCTGGCTGGTTGGGGGCGGGGAATTGGAGTCGAGCCTGCAGCAGATGGTGGCTGATGTCGGCTTGACGGAGCAAGTGTTGTTCCTGGGCAGCAGACCGGATGTGCCCGCACTCCTGCGCATGGCCGACATCTTCGTGCTGCCGAGCGTCCAGGATAACCATCCCTTCGCCGTCATGGAAGCGCAGCTGGCCGGCAAGCCGTGCGTCGTGTCCAATGCAGGCGGCATTCCGGAGATGGTGGAGCATCTCTCTACGGGCTATGTCGCGCAGGCCGGAGATGCCTTGGATCTATGCCATAAGCTTGGCATGGCGCTCGACAACAAAGAACTGAACCAGCAGATCGGCTATCGCTGCGTGGAGTTCGGAATGAGGCAATGGTCGCTTGAAGCCATGGTTCAGCGTACGACGGCGATGTACGAGGAAGCCAGGCAGATCTGTCATGCGGAGGTGATGGCACGTGGCTAGGAGAGCTGCCGCCAAGAGGCGTCGAACGAGCGCAGGCAAGCTTGCGAGGAACGGCAGGAAGTCGCGGAATGTTAGGAGGAAGCGCGGAGCGGTCCGCAATCGTTCGAGACTACGCAAGCGCTCCCGCCCGCGGCTTCGGCTTCGGCGCCGCCTGCGCAAAGCGGGGATGGTCAAGGGGAGACGCAAGAGGAGGTTGCGAGGCAGGCGCGGGGCAAGAAGGTATCGTAATACGAGAAGAAGAAGGAGGAGGACGTCTGTCCATTCTCCGTACGTCGACGCGAATAAGTATAATCACCTGTTCATGCCGCCTCAAGTGACCGTAGGGCTGCAGGTCGAGCGAGAGTTATGGGATCTCATCGAATCGGAAGTTCCGCAGAACTACATCGTCCCTGATCTGGATGTGTTCCACCATATGACCGCGTTCTATAGGAGTCAGCAGGCAGCGGGTTAGGCGGCTGCAGGGGCGGGCTGCAGAGGCCGCTATGGGAGATTCGAGCCCGTGCTGCTATGCGCCACAGTAAGTGGAAAATGGGTGAAAGGTATGTTGCGTTCTCGGCATACGATACGGTATGCGACTGCTGGGCGGTTTTGTGGATAGCAAAAATGCTGCACGATCGTTGAGATAGGACCCTTGGCGGCTTCTTGGATAGCGAATATGCTATACAATTGCCGTGTTCGGCCGCTGGGCGGGTGGCGTGAATGTGCAGACAATGGAAGCGCCAAGGGTTGACAATCGATACCAACCCGATATATAGTCTTACCTGAATCCACTAGGGGCGCCCACTTGGGCTGAGATAAGGCGGAATGCCTTGGTCCCTTTGAACCTGATCTGGGTTATGCCAGCGTAGGAAAGTGGGAATTGCTTGAAGCCGATAGGCATCGCGCAAGGCAACGTATGCGCTTCACGGGTCAGCACGATTGCCGCTGCACCGGGAAGCAGGAAGCATGCCGCGCCGGATGCGCGTCCGTACCGCTTCGAACGAATTCTGCCGCTTCCTCGCCGAAGCGGCTTTTTGCCGCGCTTCGGCGGGGAGCCGGCGAGAGACGCCGTCTCTCCCCTCCCCTTATCCCTCAGAAGGCCTCCTATTGGATTCGCTGCCAGCAGTCGAACGAATTCATAGGAGGTTATTTATTCATGTCGATTACGAATGCCCCGTTCCCCGGAAGCACCAAGACTTACATACAAGGTTCCCGTCCCGATCTCCGCGTGCCGATGCGCGCGATTCACCTTGAGGCCAGCACGGTCAAGGGCGAGCAAGTGCCCAATGAGCCGGTCCTCGTCTACGATCCGAGCGGACCGTATACCGATGCGTCGTACAAGGCGGATATTCGCCAAGGATTGCCCTTATTGCGCGCCGCATGGATTGCGGAACGCGGCGACATCGAAGCCTACGAAGGCCGTACGGTACGCCCGGAGGACAACGGCTTCCGCTCGAACGAGAAAGCGGCCGAACTTGGCGCCGAACAGTACCCCGGCTCGCGCCGCAAGCCGCTCCGTGCAGCGGCCGGCCGCAACGTGACTCAGCTTCACTACGCGCGCAAGGGCATCGTGACGCCGGAGATGGAGTATATCGCCCTGCGCGAGGGAATGGAGCCCGAGTTCGTCCGCAGCGAAGTGGCGGCGGGCCGCGCCGTCATTCCGGCGAACATCAATCACCCGGAGAGCGAGCCGATGATCATCGGCCGCGGCTTCCACGTGAAGATCAACGCCAACATCGGCAACTCGGCAGTCGCATCCTCCATCGAGGAAGAAGTCGAGAAGATGACGTGGGCAACCCGTTGGGGCGCCGACACGATCATGGACCTGTCGACCGGCCGCAACATCCACACGACGCGAGAATGGATCGTGCGCAATTCGCCCGTTCCGGTAGGTACGGTCCCGATCTATCAAGCGCTCGAAAAAGTGAACGGCGTGGCCGAGGACCTGAGCTGGGAGGTGTTCCGCGACACGCTGATCGAGCAGGCCGAGCAGGGCGTCGATTACTTCACGATCCATGCCGGCGTTCTGCTGCGCTATGTCCCGCTGACCGCGAAGCGCGTCACGGGGATCGTCTCACGGGGCGGCTCGATTATGGCGGCTTGGTGTCTCGCGCATCACCGGGAGAACTTCCTCTATACGCACTTCGAGGAGATTTGCGAGATTATGAGCGCCTATGACATTACCTTCTCGCTGGGAGACGGCCTGCGTCCGGGCTCCATCGCGGACGCCAACGACGAGGCGCAGTTCGCGGAGCTGGACACGCTCGGCGAGCTGACGAAGATCGCTTGGAAGCATGACGTGCAGGTCATTATCGAGGGTCCGGGACATGTGCCGATGCATCTGATCAAGGAGAACGTCGATCGCCAGATGGAGGTATGCCAAGAGGCGCCGTTCTATACGCTGGGCCCGCTGACGACCGATATCGCTCCGGGATACGACCACATTACGTCCGCGATCGGCGCGGCGATGATCGGCTGGTTCGGCACGGCGATGCTCTGCTACGTGACGCCGAAGGAACATCTCGGTCTGCCGAACAAGGAAGACGTGAAGGATGGCGTCATCGCCTACAAAATCGCGGCGCATGCCGCAGACCTCGCGAAAGGCCATCCGCGGGCAAGGCTGCGCGACGACGCGTTGTCCAAAGCGCGGTTCGAGTTCCGCTGGCGCGACCAATTCAATCTGTCCCTCGATCCGGAGCGCGCGATGTCTTATCACGACGAGACGCTGCCGGCCGAGGCAGCCAAGTCGGCTCACTTCTGTTCGATGTGCGGGCCGAAGTTCTGCAGCATGCGGATCACGCAGGATATCCGCGACTATGCGGAGAAGAGCGGCCTGGCGCCGGAGGAAGCGATAGAGGCCAGCATGAAGGAGAAGGCGGAAGACTTCAAGGCAGCCGGAGGCAAGATTTATGCTTGACAGCTTGGCCCGGTACGACCGGCAGATGCGCTTCGCCCCGATCGGCAAGCAAGGCCAGCGGCGGCTATCGGAGGCGGTCGTGCTGATAGCCGGCACCGGCGCGCTCGGGGCGGCGTTAGCGGAGCACATGGCCAGAGCAGGCATCGGCACGGTACGGCTGGCCGACCGCGATTACGTGGAGCTCAGCAACCTGCAGCGGCAGCGATTGTTCGACGAGCAGGATGCGGATCAGGGGCTGCCCAAGGCGATTGCCGCGGCGAATAAGCTGCGGCGGATCAACGGCGAAGTGCGACTCGAACCGCATGTCGTGGACTTGAACGGGCAGTCTGCTTACGAGCTGGCCGAAGGCGCGGCACTCGTGCTGGACGGCACCGACAATGCCGCTGCCCGATTCGCGCTTAGCGATGCCGCCTATCGCCTCGGGATCCCTTACGTCTATGGCGGCATTACGGCCGCAAGCGGCATGAGCGCGACGTTCGTGCGGGGCGAGACGGCATGCCTGCGCTGCGCCGTAGGCGAAGAAGAGCTTGCCGAGGGCGCCAACTGCGAGACGGCGGGCATCATCGCGCCGATCGTCGAGCTGATCGCGGCGGTTCAAGCCGCAGAGACGCTCAAGTGGCTGAGCGGCGCGCGCGATGCGCTGCGCCGGACGTGGCTGACGGCGGAGCTCTGGCCGTTCGCCGTCCGCGAGACGCGCATGCCGCTGCCGGTGCGCGATTGCCCGGTGTGCGGCGATGCACGTTCGGGCATCTCAGCGCCGTATCCCGCGGGCGATGCAGAACCGGAACGCCGCGAGGGCGAGGAGGAGTGGGGGGCCGCCGTGCTGTGCGGCCGCGATTCGGTGCAAGTGACGCTCGGCTTCGCCTTGCCGGCAGCCATCGAGCTGGAGCAGCGGCTGCGCAAGCTGGGCTGCCGAACGGAGCGCAACCCCTATCTGGTTCGCGCATGGACGTTGGATGGGCTTAAGCTGGTTATTTTTCCGGAGGGGCGCATTCTCGTGCAAGGCACGGGCGATCCGCAGGCCGCCAAGGAAGCTTGCAGGCGATACCTGACGATGGAGCCGTCCGCAGCAACGTTAACCGTAAGAGAGGAGATGAGGGTAGATGCGTGAGCGCGTGAACTTCTCGCTGTATGCGATCACCGGAGAGAATTGCCATCCCGGGCGCGGCATGCTCGAGGTGATGGAAGCCGCGATCGTCGGCGGAGCGGATATTATCCAACTGCGCGCCAAGGACGCGCCGAAGGAGGAAGTGCTGGCGAAGGCCCGCGCCCTGCGCGAGCTGACGCTTCGTCACGGCGTGCCGTTCATCGTCAACGATTATCCGGAGATCGCGCATGCCGCAGGCGCGGACGGCGTCCATATCGGCCAGGAGGATCTGTCGGTGGCGGAAGCAAGAGCGCTGCTGGGACCCGGCGCCATTATCGGCGTGTCGACGCATTCGATCGAGCAGGCTCGGGCGGCCGAGCGGTCGGGCGCCGATTATATCGGCGTCGGCCCTGTCTATCCGACGGGCACCAAGCCGGGCCGGCAAGCGGTCACGTTGTCTTATGTAAGGGAGGCCGCTGCCGAGATCACGATTCCATGGGTCGCGATCGGCGGCATCGATCTACAGAACGTCGATGACGTACTGGCAGCCGGCGCATCCAGCATTTGCGCGGTATCCGCGATCGTCGGCAGCGAGGACCCTGAAGCGGCTGCGCGCTCGTTCCGTACCAAGATCGCGGCTGCGCGCGCGAAGGCGGCGATAGGACTGACAGCCGCCGCGATGGAGCAGGGAGCACCGGGCTATAAGCTGACGGTGAACGGACAAGAGGTGCGCCTGTCGGCGAACCATATCGCGGATCTGGTGTCGTACTACGGGCTTACGGACAAGCGGATCGTCGCGGAGCTGAACGGCGAGATTGTCGCGCGTGCCGCTTGGGATCGCACGCCGCTCAGTCAAGGGGCCGTCGTGGAACTGGTTCATTTTGTTGGAGGAGGTTGACTTGGCGTGACGATATCCATATCGAATCCGAATAAGCTGGTCATCGGGGGCAAGTCGCTGACCAGCAGGCTCTTCCTGGGTACAGGAAGGTTCCCGAGCCCTGCCGTTATGCTGCAGGCGCTGGATGCGTGCGGCGCTGAGGTGGTGACGTTCGCGGTTCGCCGGGTCAACCTCGATTGGGCCGAAGACGACGCGCTGCTGCAGCATCTGGAAGGGCGCGAGCTGACGTACCTGCCGAATACGTCAGGGGCATCGAATGCCGCAGAGGCCGTACGGATTGCCAAGCTGGCGCGGGCCGCCGGACTGGGGAACTGGGTCAAAGTCGAGATCAGCGCCCATGCCAAGACGCTGCTGCCCGATCCGATCGAGACGCTGAAGGCAACGGCCGAGCTTGCGGAGCTGGGGTTCGTCGTGCTGCCGTATACGTCGGATGACCCGATGCTCTGCAAGCGCTTGGAAGAGGCCGGCGCAGCGGCGGTCATGCCGGGCGGTTCGCCGATCGGCACGGGCCTCGGCATATTGAATCCGTATAATCTGGCCTGGATTGCCGAGGATGCCAAGGTGCCGGTCATCGTCGATGCCGGCCTCGGATCTGCCGCGGATGCCGCAGAGGCGATGGAACTCGGCGCATCCGGCGTCCTGGTCAATACGCCGATCGCCAAGGCCAAGGATCCGGTATCGATGGCCAGGGCTGTCGGGCTTGCCGTCGAGGCCGGCATGCTGTCGCGCCTCGCGGGACGCATCCCGAAGCGGCGCTACGCATCCGCGAGCAGCACGGAGGAGGGCATTTCGGAGATGTCCGCCGGAGGCGGCAGGGTCGACTTGGCAAGTACGGGTGCCTATGCCAATGGCTGATACTGTTCTGATACTAGGAGGCGGAATTATCGGTCTCGCATGCGCGTTCGAGGCCGCGGGACGAGGCTATAGCGTCACCGTGCTCGAGGCCGGCGTGCCGGGCGGGCAAGCATCGGGAGCGGCGGCGGGCATGCTGGCGCCGTTCTCGGAGAATCCCGATCAGCCGGACGACTTCTTCCGGCTATGCCTCGATAGTCTGCGCCGGTACCCGGAATGGCTGGTTTCGATCGAGGCGGCTTCCGGCATGACGATCGAATGGCACCCTTCCGGAAGCCTGAACATCGCTTACCACGAAGCCGATCTCGAACCGCTCCGCACGCGCATGGACTGGCATAACCGCTTCGGGGCAGATGCCGAGCTGGTCGATGCCGCTGCGCTTCGCAGGCTGGAACCGATGCTGTCGCATGATGTATCGGCTGCGGTCCGTTATCCCGGCGAGAGCCATGTCTATGCCCCGCAGCTCGTGGCTGCGCTGGAGCAAGCCTGCGTGCAGCGCGGCGTCCGGATCGTCAGCCAGACCGGGGACGCGACCGATGTGCGCATCTCGCCTACATCGGTGGAGGTGGCGACGGAGCGGCAGGGACGCCATGCCGCAGATCGACTTGTCGCGTGTACGGGCGCATGGAGCGGCGCGCTGGAGCGCTGGTTCGGCCTGCCGATTCCCGTGCATCCGATCCGCGGGCAGATCTGCGCCTATCCCGTACCCGTCGGCGCCGTCTGGCATATCGTCGTCTCGTCGCAAGCGTACTGGACAGCCAAGGGCAACGGCACGCACGTATGCGGCGCATCCGAGGATGTGGCCGGCTTCGACACGGCCGTAACGGAGCGCGGCATCGGCAGGCTGATCCGCTGGGGGCCGCGCGCGTTCCCGATGCTCGCGGATCTGCCGGTTACGCATCGCTGGGCCGGGCTCAGGCCGGCGACGCGCGACGGCTGGCCGCTGATCGGCAAGCTGGCGGACGCGCCGAACGTGATCGTCGCGACCGGCCATTACCGCAACGGCATCCTGCTGTCGCCGGTCACGGCGGCAGCCGTCGGCGCGCTGCTGGACGAACGGGAGGCGCCTATCCGATTGACCGCCTTCGCGCCGGAGCGATTCGCCATCGCCGGCGTCGGCATCGGCGTTGGTCACGCAGCAACCGGTTATGCGGCTGCCGGAGGGAGGGGGCCGGCATGAATACAGGAGGAGCGGGTACGCTGCCGCGGGCGCTGTCGATCGCCGGCTCCGATTCCGGCGGCGGAGCCGGCATCCAAGCCGACCTCAAGACGATGCAGGAGCTCGGCGTATTCGGCATGACGGCCGTAACGGCGGTCACGGCGCAGAACAGCGTCGGCGTCCATGGCATCTTCCCCGTACCAGTCGAAGCCATCGTGCAGCAGATCGACGCCGTGCTGTCCGATATCGGCGCGGATGCCGTCAAGACCGGCATGCTGTACGGTCCGGAGGTTACGCTAGCCGTGGCGGAGGCGGTCGAGCGGCACCGGATCAGACGGCTCGTCGTCGATCCGGTCATGCTGGCCAAGGGCGGCTCGCCGCTTCTGCTCGCAGAAGCGATCGACGTGCTGGTCACGCAGCTATTGCCGCTCGCCGAGCTCGTCACTCCGAATATCCCGGAGGCCTGCGTCCTGCTCGGCTGGCAGGAGTCGGACATCCGGAGCGAGACCGACATGGCGGAGGCCGCTTGCGCGCTGCAGCGCTTAGGTCCGGCCAACGTGTTGGTCAAGGGCGGCCATCTGGGCCCGGTCCACGGGTCGGGGAACTGTGTCGACGTGCTGGCAGGCGTTGCCGCCCCCGATCCGGTCTTCTATCGCTCCCCGCGCATCGACACGCCGCACACGCATGGCACGGGCTGCACGCTGTCTGCCGCCATAACGGCGGGCCGTGCGCAGGGCATCCCGCTGCCGGAGGCCGTGGGCAGGGCGAAGGCGTACCTCGATTCCGCAATCGCGCATGCGGTGCGGACGGGCAGCGGGATCGGCTCCCTGCGGCATGCGGCGCATCGCTTGTCGCGTACGTGACGCCATCCGCGACATGACCGGGAGATAGGCCGACTTCATCGATACACGCCATTTTCCGCCGACCTACGTTCCTAAACTTGCTTCGACATGTGACCTGCCCATAGGTAGACGCATATGATGCTGTAATTTATGGTGCGAGAAGGAGAGGGCTATGGCGAAGAACAACAGGAACAGGAACAGACCCGTCAAAGGGCGCAAACCGCTCTTTTATGTCGATAATCCCAATCAGTCCGAGCTGCAGTGGCTTGAGGAAGGGAAGAGCCGGGAACGTTCGGTAGCGCTGCATGGGGCAGCGTTTGCGGAGGCTGGCACGCGTCCG
The DNA here is from genome assembly GCA_023433615.1 of Bacillota bacterium. Lineage (GTDB taxonomy): Bacteria > Bacillota > Bacilli > Paenibacillales > Paenibacillaceae > Paenibacillus_I. Next base: position 17,417 of record JAEZCJ010000044.1, read on the forward strand.
ACAGGCAGGCAGGCCGAGGAACCGGCCGTCATCGATGAGATCGAGTTGACGATCGAAGAAGCAACGGAAGACGAACAGGCAGAGGCGGATGCGATCGAACAGGAGCTCGCGCTTGCGGCTCGCGCCGAGAAAGTCGAGAAGCTGGAAGAGAAGCGATCGCCGGTCAAGCCGGCACCGATCGTCTATACCGACGATCTGGCCGACGAGTCGGTGACGAGCGACAAGCTTGCGCCGGGATCGATCGACGGATCGCGGCTGAAGCCCGGAAGCGTCGTGACCCACTCGATTGCCGACTTCGCCGTGGAGAGCATCAAGATCGCAGACGGTTCGATCGGCTCCTCCAAGCTTGCGAAGGAAGCCGTAACCGCCGAGCATCTGGCGCCGAACGCGCTGTCCGGGGCGAGCCTGCTCGACCGGTCGATCGGCGGGGATAAGCTGAAGGACAACAGCATCTCGACGGAGAAGCTCGCCGACCGGACGATCGGGTCGGATAAAATCGCGATCGGCTCGATCGGATCCGAGCATCTGCGGGACGCGATCATCACGACCGATCTGCTCGCCGACCAAGCCGTGACGACCGAGAAGCTGTTCAGCGGAGTCGTCCGCACGGATAAGCTGGCCAACGAAGCGGTCGATACATCCAAGCTTGCGGAGGCGTCGGTTACGACGAGCAAGCTTCGCGACGGCAGCGTCACGGGCGACAAGCTGCGTGCGGACGCCATCGATTCCATTCACTTAAGGGAAGGCGTGCTGCTATCCAAGCATGTCTCGCTGAACGTTATCGAGGGAAAGCATCTCGCTCCGGGAGCCGTCTCGACCGAGCACCTAAGAGAAGCATCGGTCGGAAGCCGGGAACTGCAGCCCGGAAGCATTCAGTCCGCGCACTTGGCACCCGGAGCGGTAGGAAGCGCGCATCTCAGCGAAGGAGCGGTGGCCGGCGAGCATCTCGGAACCGGTGAGATCGGGACGCGGCAGCTCGGCGAATTGGCGGTGACGTCCTCCAAGCTCGCCGATCAGGCCGTCGGGACGATCAAGCTCGTCGATCAGGCCGTCACTTCATCCAAGATCGCGGATTCAAGCGTAACGGCGAACAAGATTGCCGATGACGCGGTTATGGCGCGCCATATCGGCAGGCATGCCGTCACGGTCGATAAGCTGGGGGATCAGGCGGTCGTAAGCCGCGCGCTGGCCGATCAATCCGTGAAGAGCCAGCATGTGGCCGGAGGGGCGATCATGGGCAGGCATATCGCGATGAATGCCGTGGACAGCGACAGGCTTGCGCCGCTCTCCGTGCTTGAAGAGCACCTCACGGTAGGCGCCGTAGGCATGGCGCAGATCGCCGATGGAGCCGTCGATGCCGACAAGATCGCGGAGAACAGCATTCGGTCCGCGCATCTGACGAACGGATCGGTACAGTCCCGCCATCTGGGCGACCAATCGGTTACGTTCGACAAGCTGGCGCCCGGCGCTCTACGGGCCTATCACTTGACGGATGCGATCGTTACGGCGGATACGCTCGCGGAGCAATCCGTCGGGGCGAAACATCTCCAGCCGGAATCGGTGGATGCCGGGCAGATTGCGCGCGGCGCCATTGCGGCAGACCACCTGAAGGACGGCGCGGTAACGGGCGGCAAGCTGGCGCCGGGTGCCGTGAATGACCGCCATCTCGCGTCCGGCGCCGTGAGCTCGCATCATCTTGCCGACCATGTCGTCCATGCCTTGAAGCTCTCGCCGGAGAGCGTGTCGACGGATAAATTGACCGAGCATGCGGTTACGACCGCGAAGCTCGCGGACAACAGCGTGACGTCCAGCAAGCTCGCGATCCAGGCCGTCAGCGGCGAACATATCGCCGCGCGAGCCATTACGGCCGAGCATCTGGCGCCCGGCGCCATTACCGCCGAACAGCTGCAAGCCGACATCATCGACGGCGTCTTGCTTGCGCCCGGCAGCGTCGATTCGGTTCATATCGCGCGCGGCGCGGTCGGCGGCGAAGAGCTGGCTGCAGGTGCCGTCGGTCCCGAGCAGCTGGCCGACGAAGCGGTGCTCAGCCGCCATCTCGCGGATGGCTCGGTGCTCGGCATTCACCTAGCAGCCGGCGCCGTGCGCGAGCTTCATCTGTCCCCGGGTTCCGTGACGGCGGAGAAGCTGGCTGCGCAATCCGTCGGATTCGAGCATATGCTCCCGGATTCGATCGGCGGCGGACAGCTGCGCGAAGGCGCGGTCGAGAACCGGCACCTGGCTGACCGGGCAATCGAGAGCCGACATCTGGCGGAGCGCTCGGTAAGCGGGCTGCATCTGGCGGAAGCCGCGGCGGAAGCCAGGCATCTCGCGCCGAACAGCACAGGTACGGAGCAGCTGCAGGACAGCGCGGTTACGTCGCGCAAGCTTGCCGTGCAAGCGGTGCAATCGGAGCATCTCGCATTGGAGATCATATCCGGCAAGCACGTGAAGCCGGAGACGATCCAAGGTTTTCACATGAAGAAAAATTCGATTACGGCGGCGCATCTGGCGGAGGACGTGCTCAGCTCCGACCGCCTGGCGGACAATTCGATCGCGGGATCGAAGCTGAGGGGCGCGTCCGTCGGCGGAGAGAAGCTGATGGAGGGCAGCATCGCCGAGAAGCATATCGAAGACGGGGCGATCGGCGCAGCCAAGCTGGCGGACGGGGCGGTTACGAGCGGGACAATCGCGCCGGAATCCGTAACGGGCCGGCATCTGGCCCCATTGACGGTGACGGGCAATGCGATCGGAGAAGCGGCGATTACTTCGGATAAGCTTGCGGAAGGCAGCGTGGATGGGCGTCATCTAGCGGTCGGCGCCGTAGCCGGCGATAAGCTCGCAGACCGCGCGGTAAAGGGCGAACACCTCGCGACTGCCTCCGTCGACGCAAGCCATCTAGGGGCGCATTCGGTAACGGAAGCCGCGATTGCCGACGAGGCCGTGACCGGCGATAAGATCGCCAAGGGTGCGGTGGACGGCTCGCATCTGGCAGACGGAGCCGTGACAAGCGATAAACTGGCGATCGGCGCGGTAACGTCAGCGCAGATCGCGAAGCAAGCGATCTTGGGCAGTCATTTGCAGCCGTCTGCCATTACATCGGAATTGCTGGCAGAGCAGTCCGTTACCGGAACGCATATCGTGCCGGGGTCGATCGATAGCACGCATCTGGCTGCAGGGGCCATTCATGCGAGCCATATCGCGCAAGGCGTGTTCGACGGCGAGCAGCTGACGGACGGAAGCGTGGGCCAGAGGCAATTGGCCGATTGCGCGGTCGGGACCGCGAAGCTCGCGGACGGCAGCGTGACATCCGCGAAGCTAGCCGACGGCTTGATCGGGAGCAACCACTTGCAGCCTGCAGCGGTAACGTCCGAATCGATCGCGAGCGGCTCGATATCGGCCGGCCACATCGCTGCCGGGACGGTGAACGGAAGCCTGCTCGCGGACGGCGCGGTGACCGGCGCGCATCTGGCGGAGGAAGCGGTCCGCACCGCGCACCTGGCCGACGGCAGCGTGACGCGGGAGAAGCTGGCGGACGCCAGCGTGACGGGCGATCATCTGGAAGCGGGCAGCGTTACCGCCGATAAGATCGCGTGGTCATCGATCATGGGCGAGCATCTGGCGGCAAGATCGATAAGCGGAGAGAAGCTCGGCGAGCGGGTCGTTTCGGGCGACAAAATCGCGGCCGGCGCGGTCGACGGCAGCCATCTGGCCGAAGGCGCGATCATCAGCGCCCATTTGAGCCCCGGCGCGGTCAGCGAGGAGCATCTGGCCAGCGGCAGCGTGACGCAGGGTAAGCTGGCAGACGCTAGCGTGACCGCAGGCAAGATTGCCGGGTCATCGATCGGGAGCGAGCATCTGCTGCCCGGATCGGTGACGGAGGAGAAGCTTGGCGACCGCGCCGTCACCGGGAAGAAAATCGCGAACGGCGCCGTTAACTTCAGCCATCTGTCAGCAGGGGCGGTGCGCGGCGATCATCTGACCGCTGGCGCGGTGAACGCGGAGCATCTGGCACAGGGGAGCGTGACGCAGGGCAAGCTGGCAGACGGCAGCGTGACCGCAAGCAAGATTGCCGGGTCGTCGATTGCCGGCGAGCATCTGCTGGCTGGTTCGGTGACGGCAGAGAAACTGGGTGAGCGAGCCGTCACGGGCGATAAAATCGCTTCCGCAGCGGTAACCGGAGGCCATCTGGCAGCTGGCGCGATAAACGGCGTGCATCTGAGCGCTGGCGCAGTAGACGCGGAGCATCTGGCAGACGGCAGCGTGACGCAGGAGAAGCTGGCGGCCGGCAGCGTAGCAGGGTATGCGATCGCAACGGGCTCGATCGACGGCAGCCATCTGACTGAGGAAGCGGTGCGCGGCGCCCACCTGAGCATCGGCGCGGTAAGCGCGGAGCATCTGGCGGACGGGAGCGTGACGCAGGGGAAGCTAGCGAACGGGAGCGTGACCTCCGAGAGCATTGTCAGCGGGTCGATCGGGAGCGATCATCTGCTGCCCGGATCGGTGACGGGGGAGAAACTCAGCGAACGTGCAATTACGGGCGGCAAGATTGCTTCAGGCGAGGTCGACGGCAGCCATCTGGCAGAGGGAGCAGTCCGGAGTGCCCACTTGAGCATTGGCGCAGTGAGTGCCGAACATCTGTCCGGCGGCAGCGTGACGCAAGATAAGCTGGCAGGGGACAGCGTGACTGCCGAGCACATCGTCAGCGGGTCGATCGCGAGCGGGCATCTGCAGTCAGGCGCGGTGACGGGCGAGAAGCTGAGCGAGCATGCCGTTACGGGCGATAAAATCGCAGCCGGCGCGGTCGACGGCAGCCATCTGACTGAGCGA
>JAEZCJ010000089.1 GCA_023433615.1 Bacillota bacterium
CCTCGCAGCGGGCGATGCGCTCGCGCCGCAGAGACGCGCCGCGGCGAAGCTGCGCCAAGCGGCAGCGCTGCTCGCGCCGCACGCTCCGCTGGCGCATGCCGCCGGGGCGATGGTGGCGAAGGCGGACCGGCTCGAGCACGGCCGGTTCACGATCGCGCTGTTCGGCGCGTTCAGCGCGGGCAAGTCGTCGTTCGCCAACGCGCTGATCGGCGACAGCGTGCTGCCGGTGTCGCCGAATCCGACGACGGCCGCGATCAACCGCATCGTGCCGCCGACGGAGGATCGTCCTCACGGCTCGGCTCGCGTCATCATGAAGCGGCCGGGAGCGATGCTGGACGATGTCCGTCATTCGCTTACGATGCTCGGAGAAGATGCCGGAGGAGACGATATCGGCAGGCTGCTCGAAGCGGTGCGCCCGCTGTCGCCCGGCAAGCTGCATCCGGGCGGAAGGCCGCACTACAGCTTCTTGAAGTCGGCCTTGGCCGGCTGGGATACGTACGGCAAGCTGCTCGGGCAGGAGATTCTGGCCGACGGCGACGAGTACCGGCACTTCGTCGCCGAGGAGTCGCGCTCGTGCTTCGTGCAGGAGATCGAGCTTCACATCGATTGCCCGTTGACTGCGCAAGGCGTCGTGCTGGTCGATACGCCGGGCGCGGACAGCGTCAATGCGCGGCATACGGATGTCGCTTTCCACTATATCAAGAACGCGGACGCGATCCTGTTCGTGACGTACTACAACCATGCGTTCTCGCAGGCAGACCGTCAATTCCTGCTCCAGCTCGGCCGCGTGAAGGAGCAGTTCGAGCTGGACAAAATGTTCTTCATCGTCAACGCCGCCGATCTGGCCGCAAGCGATGAGGAGCTGCAAGGCGTACTCAAGCACGTGGAGCATAACCTGCTCCAGCACGGCATACGCTTCCCGCGCACGTATCCGGTATCCAGCCTGCAGGCGCTGGACGCCAAGCTGGCGGACGACGAAGGCGGCCTGCAGGCTTCCGGCATCGCAGCCTTCGAGCAGGCGTTCACGTCGTTCACCGCAGACGATCTGGGCGGCATGGCCGTTCAGGCGGCGGAGCGGGAGATCGAGCGGGCAAGAGGAATCGTCGCAGGCTGGATCGATGCCGCAGGCAAGGATGCATCGAGCCGGCAGCGCGAGCTGAACGAGCTGCACACGAAGGTGAGCGCGGCGTTGAGGCACGTGTCCGAGGCGTGCCGCTCCGCAGCGTTCGAGCCGCTCCGCGAGGAGCTTGCCGAGCTGCTGCACCACGTGCTGCAGCGCGTGCGGTATCGGTTCGGCGACCACTATAACCTGGCCTTCCACCCGTCTGCGCTGCAGGATGACGGTCGCGATCTGCGCAAGATGACATGGACCTGCTGGCTGGAGCTGCAGCAGCTGCTTCGCCAGGAGCTGACGCAAGAGCTGCAAGCGACTTCGCTGCGCATGGACAACAAGCTGGCGCGGCTCGCGGCGCAGCTCTACGACACGGCAGCGGCGGGCAGCGGCGGCGAGCTCCCCGGGTTTGCTCCGGCGGCGTTCGAGCCGGTTATTCCGCAGGCACCCGCTACGGGTGAAGGCTGGGAGACAGACGTTGTGGAGGATCGCTTCCTGTGGAGCCGGTTCAAAAATCCGAGAAGCTTCTTCGAAGGCGAGGGCAAGTCCGCGCTGAAGAGCGAGCTGGACAGTCTTCTGACGCCGGAGATGAAGCGCTGGATGGCCGGAGTCGAAGCGCAGTGGCAAGACGCATACCGCGCGAATTGGGAGACCGTAGTCGGCATAGCCGAAGAGCGGCTGGCCAGTGAGCTGCGGGATTATGCCGGCGGGGTCGAAGCATCGCTCAGCGATGCGGTTCAGCCGGAGACGCTGCGGTCGCTTCACGAGCGGCTGACGGCAATCGTATAGCAGGCGGGCATCGCCTTGTCCGGAGGGCCCTCGGCACGGAATATCACGATTTTTTCACGCATTTATACAGATGCAACCTTTGCGCGATTGCCTGCGCAAAGGTTTTTTTATGCTCAGATAAGCAGGTTCGGCGATTCGGGAGCAATACCGAGATGTTGGCAATGAAACGAGACGATTTGTTCGATTTCAACCTATACTTGCTGGCAAATGTGGCGAATTGATGGCATAGCGTCGAATATCGCCTCCAATCCCGTTTGCCGCTTCCAATCGAAGCTGATACGATGCAAGCATGCATTGATGGTTGTAAATTTCAAAGGCCGATTGTCAGCACCGAGAAGGTTGGATGATAGTAGAAAATGAGGAGCGGAGCGTAGTCAGAACTACGTGAGCACCGGAAGTTTCGCTAGCGTTCAAGATTCGATGCCGAATAATCTTCTTGAGTTGCTTCGTGATCACATTCGGCAGATGTGGGGAGAGAATCAAGTGGACGTTTTTAGGCAACTGAAGCAGTTCTATTGGCCTGACCGAAGACTGCTCGGCATCTCGATCTTCGCCTTGATGTGCGCCACCGCACTCGGATTGGTCTATCCGAACATGCTGCGGTATCTGATCGACGAGGTTATTGAGAAGGAACGATACGGGCTTGTGCCTGCCGTTGCGCTGACCGTTGTCGGCGTCATCGCGATCAAAGCTTCCATGCAATTTGTTCACGGTTTCACGGGCGGCCGGCTGGGCAACAAGGTCGCGTTCCGGCTCAGAGGCGAGCTGTACCGGAAGCTGCAGTATCTGTCCTTCCAGTATTACGATACGGCCAAGACAGGCGACCTGATGTCGCGGCTCACCGCGGATCTCGAGGCAATCCGCAATTTCGCGGGCTTCGGCTTCGCGCAGATTCTGAACATGTTCCTGATGGTCGGCTTCGGCAGCGCCATGATGCTGTCGATCCATTGGCAGCTGACGCTTCTCACCTTCGTGACGATTCCGTTCCTCGCCTTCACGGCGGTCCGCTTCGAACGCAAGATTCATCCCGGCTTCCGCGAGATGCGGGTCGCGATGAGCAAGCTGACGACTGCGGTGCAGGAAAACATTACCGGCGTACGGACGGTCAAATCGTTCGCGCGCGAGTCGCATGAGGTGAACAAGTTCACTTCCCGCAACGATGAGTACAAGGAAAATCAACTGAATGTCGCGTTTACTTGGGGCCGGTTCTTCCCGGGCATGGAGCTGCTCGCCAGCAGCTGCGTCGTCATCCTGCTCGTCTTCGGCGGCACGCTGGTCATCAAGGAGCAGTTGACGCTCGGTTCGCTTGTCGCGTTCTTCAGCATGACATGGTACATTATCGGCCCGATGTGGATGCTCGGCTTTCATATCAATAACTATACGCAGTCCAAGGCATCCGGTGAACGGGTGTTGGAGATTCTGAACCAGCATGTCCATGTAAAGGATGCGGAGACGGCGGAATCGGTCGACCCCGAGCAAGCGGCAGGCCATGTTCAGTTTCAGGACGTGACCTACAACTATCCGGACAAATCGCCGGCCATTCACGATCTGACGATCGACGCGCCGGCCGGCTCGGTCATCGGCTTCCTGGGCTCGACCGGGTCCGGCAAGTCTACGGTCATCCAGTTGCTCATGCGCGCTTATAACGTCAGGCAGGGCACGATTCTGGTCGACGGCATCGACATTCGCAATCTGAAGCTTGAGAGCCTGCGCGCAATGATCGCGCCGGTGTTCCAGGAGACGTTCCTGTTCTCGGCTTCGATCCGCGATAACATCGCTTACGGCATGGCGTCATACACGATGGACGACGTCATTCGCGCGGCGAAGCTGGCCAAGGCGCATGACTTCATCATGGAGCTGCCGCTCGGCTACGACACGGTCGTCGGCGAACGCGGCATGGGATTGTCCGGCGGCCAGAAGCAGCGGATCTCCATCGCAAGGGCATTGATCAAGAATCCGCGCATTCTGATTCTCGACGACGCGACCAGCGCCGTCGATATGGAGACCGAGCACGAGATCCAAGCCGGCTTCAAGGAGGTCATGGCGGGGCGTACGACGTTCATTATCGCGCATCGGATCTCCTCGCTTCGGCATGCCGACGAGATCCTCGTGCTCGACGAAGGGCGCGTCATCCAGCGGGGCACGCATGACGAGCTTATCGCGATGCCGGGACACTATAGGGATACGTATAACATCCAATATGCGGATCGACCGAACGACACGGACAAGGCATCGGAGAGGAGGGTCGCGAATTGAGCCAGCAGCGTACACATACGGAAGCGCAAGCGGACGAACAAGCGAAGCAGCAAGAGGCGAACGCGAACATCAAGAATGAACGGTTCGTCTATCAAGACGACGAGCTGATCGAGAAGCCGTTCAACTGGAAGCAGCTCGGCCGGCTGGCGCACTACCTGAAGCCATACAAGAAGCAGCTGCTGCCGGTCATCATCGTCATGATGGTGCTGGGCACGCTGACGCGGCTGGCGGTTCCTTCTATTATTATATTGGCGATCGATGAAGCGATTGCGCCGAAGAACGGCGAACCGAGCTTATCGTTGCTCTATACGTACGCGGCCATCATACTAGGCTTATATCTTATTCAATGGGCAACGAACACGTACCGGATCCGTTACACGAACATGATCGGCCAACGCGTTATTTTTGACC
>JAEZCJ010000146.1 GCA_023433615.1 Bacillota bacterium
GCTCGAGCAGCTCGATCTTCGTCTTCCGGATCTCTCGATACGCCATCTCCGAGTAAGTGAAGTAGATCATCGCCCCGGACAAGAGCAAGAAGAACACATGGAAGCCTAAGATGCACACCGTCAGCAACGTAAACAGCTTCATGGGATACCGGAACAACCTCAACCTCTGCATCTAACCCCGCCTTTGGCACAATTGTGATCACGAAGGTTCTCGAGAAGCTTATTCGGCATCGAATCTTGAACGCTAGCGCAATTTCCGGTGCTCACGTAGGTCTGCCTACGCTCCGCTCCTCAAATGCTACTATCGTCCAATCTTCTTGGTGCTGACAATTGGGCATATTAAATTGGTCATTAATGAGTTCTCTCTACAATCTTATCCAGCTCCAGCATGAACTGATCGACCGCGGCCTCGATCGTCAGCTGCCCGAATGCGATATTCTCGCTGGTGACCTTCAGCAATTCGATGAATTCATTATCGAACGGTATGATCTCATACTCGTAGAAGCTAGCCAGGTCGCTTACCAGCGATACATACTCGTACAGTTCCTTATCGACCGGCGTGGATTGCAGCGCCAATGCATCCCGAATCTTGCCCGATGACGGTACGCCGCGGGTATTGCCGAGAATGGCGGCAGCCTCCGGATCATTGACCATGAAGTCGACGAACATGGCCGCCTCCTCCGGATGCGCGGTCTTCGCGTAGACCGTAAGGAATTGACCCGACATCGGCGGGCTCATGCCGTTCGTCCCCGTTGAACCTACCGGGCTCGGCAGGAGTCCCAGCGTATCTTCCGTCACTTGCTGGTAGCCGAATATCTGCGATGCCGAAATGCTTTGAATGGCGACCTCGCCCTTAACTAAAAGCGATTTGTCCGCGGCATCCGGCGAATTGGCAACCTGCACCTCCGGCGGCACGATCGCGCCGGCCTTGCGGAGGTCGTCCCAATAGCGGAACCAGCCTGTGATGTCCGCTTCGTCGAAGCTGATCCGTCCGTTCTTATAGATCGTCTTGCCGTTGCTGATCAGGTAGTCACCGAGGGCATTCTTGCTGCCGGAGAGATCATACGAGCCATAGAAGCCTGTCCCCAGCTTCTCCGAAATCCGCATCATCACCGACTTGAAATCGTCATAGGACCAATTGTTGGGCGGCACGGCGATACCCGCCTTATTGAACAATTCGGCGTTGTACAGGAGGCCGGTCGCAGTGACGCCAAGCGATACGCCGTAGAACTTGTCCTCGAACGTCGCTTCTTTGATGAGACTCGCCGCGAGATCTTCCACCTTGATGATGCGGCCTGCATAAGCGTCAAGCGGCTGCAGTGCGCCTCTGTCTACATACTCTCGAATATTGCCGCCCATCTGAATCAAGTCAGGGGCATTCGACGCCGCGATCTGCGTGTTCAGCTTGTCGAAATACCCGTCAAAGCCGGAATATTCCCCCGTAATTCTGATATGCGGATACTTGCGCTCGAAGAGCTCAATGACCTTGGTCGTCTTGTCATGGCGCTCTTGCGAACCCCACCAGGCCATGCGCAGCTCAACGAGTCCGAGAGACGGCTTGTCGCCGGCAACTGAATGCGCAGACTGGCTTGAACCCGCGTTCGTATTGACGTCATTGTCGTTCGAGCCAATCGAGCATGCTGCCGATAGGACGAGCATGAACACCATTGCCGCGGTCAGTACCCATCGCTGTCTGACCATACCTTAGACCCTCCTCGCCGATAGGCTGATAGGCATGCATGTCCATCGTAACGGATAACTTAGCAGGATGAAATAAAGAAATGTAAGGGGTTACTTAACAAATCACAGCATTGCTCGGATAGGCGCAGCCCGCCGGCATCTGCAAACGGCATAACGCAAAAACGCCGTGATCGCTTGAGCTAGATTACGGCGCTGCTGTGTAAGATTCGTACGATGATGCAAGGACGTTTAGAGTCGTTTCCACAGTCGGTATTTCACGGCGAAGTACACGCTTAGCCCTGCGGCTGCCAGAATCAAGACGATTGTAACCATTCGACGGTCTCTCCTCTCGACTCTGGAATCCGATATGCGTTCCTTACTCGATCACAGCGTTCAGCTCGATCAGATTGCGGTCGGGGTCATGGAGGAAAATCTGCGCGAATCCGGTAATGCTGGCCGCATTCACCTTGTGTTCAATCCCGCACTGCCGCAGCCACTCCAGCGTAGCCGCCCAATCCGCGACGCGCATCGCGAAATGGCCGTCACGCGTCACGATTTCGCTGGTACCTGCGGGCATCGCCCGCTTCACGATTAAGTGCAGTTGTTGGCCTGCATCGCCGACCCCGTACCATGTCCCGGCAAAATCGAACGGCGGACGCTCGATTCTGCGAAGCCCAAGCACCTCTTCATAGAACGCTTCAGCCTTCGCCAGATCCGTAACGTTCAAGCTGACATGGTGAATGCCCTCGTATTGCATCATCCTGCTGCCTCCCCTATCGATCATATGGCGCATCGTGCCCCGGAATGATCGTATCGGCCATTTCGCCGGCCAGCTCCAGGGAACGGCGAGCCAGCTCCGCGTCCTCCGAGATCGGATGGACCGTGCGGTGCTCGTAGTACTCCCGGCATAACAAGGCATCGGCTGCGACGAGGATGCGCCGCCCCTCGCTCTGAAACAGCACCGAGGTGTGCTGCATCGTATGGCCCGGCGTCGGCACGATGCGGATATCCGCATACACCTCGTCATGGACCGGCTCCAGCCGCTCCAGAATGTCGCGATCGGCCTCTGCGATCCGCTCCCCCCAGTGCGCGATCTCCGGTCCGTATGCCAGCCATCGAGCCACAGGGAACAGCCGCGCCGAACGGAAATGGTCGGGATGCAGATGCGTCACATAGATCAGGTCGATCTGCTCGGGTGCCAGCCCCCGCTGCGCCAGCGCCTCCAGCAGCAGCTCATCGCGCCACCCGGGATCCACGAGGATCCGGATGCCGTCGCCGCGAATGAGCGTTGTCGTGCAGATGATGTCCCGCTGCTCGTCCGGATATCGGTATTGGTTCGTGCGCAATTGTCCATGAATGATGGCCTCGTATGCATATTGCTGCATTCGTGCGGCACCTCGCTCTCCCTCGAATAGGTCCAGCTTGCGTTGGGGGCTGCTGCGACCGATCGGACCGATCGGCCTCTCCCCGGTAACAATCGGCTGCCTCTGACTAGCGATTCTCCCGTCACAGTCTCATAGCAGCGGTTAGGCGGCATGCCTATGAATAGATGGAGAATTTCCAGCTAATCTAGCCATTCGTGCATCAAGCGGCAGATTAACGGGAGGAAATCCAGTTATTCCAGCACCGCAGTCCCCGGTATCGTCGGAAATTCATACGGCTCGAACGACAGATTACGCGTGAAATCCAATGCCACCCGCTCCCCGTCGGCATCGAAGCGGCAGACAACCTTGCAGGTGAACGTCGTCTCGATGAACCGCCAAGTCATGACGTACGTCCGCTCGTCCTGCCAACCGCCGCTGGCCGCCACCTTCCACGGCGCTTCCACCGGCTTCACCCACTCGTTCTCTGCCGCAAGCGTCTCGCCGGTTAGCCATTCCCCGCTGCCGCAGCGGATCGCATGCTCGCCGCGTGCGTCCCGGATGCGGAACGTGCAGCCGTCCACGCCGAATTCGAAGCGCGCGGCGACCGCCCCCTTGCGGTTCGGCTCAAGCGAATAGCGCTTCCCCGAGATCCGCGCAGCCAGCGCGGGCGATGCCGCAAGCGGCTGTTCCTGCGGCGCGTACGCCAGACCCGCGATCCGCTCCCGCAGCGCTGCGGATTCCCGATCGGCATCCGGCCCTTCGAACTGCCCTTGCGATCCGAATCCCGGATACAGATGCGTCCAGATCAGGTCGATGAGCACGCCCATTTTGCCCGTGCCGCCCGTAATCGCGATTACTGCATCCTGCTCCGGAATAACGATGCAGAATTGCCCGCATGCTCCGTCGCCGCGATATGCCCCGTCATGACGGCATTGCCACATCTGATAGCCGTAACCGCTGTTCCAGTCGTTCCTCGCCTCTCCCTTCGGATTGTTGGCCGTGTGGCAGGACGAAGCCTCTTCCACCCACGCCTCCGAGAGAAGGCGACGCCCGTTCCACATCCCTTTCTGCAGGAATAACTGACCGAACCGCGCGATCGCATCCGTCGTCATATGCAGGCCGGAGGCGCCTATGCTGCTTCCCTTGGGACAAGTCTCCCAGCGCGCATAGCCGATGCCTAGCGGTTCCAAGAGCCGAGGCCGAATGTAGTCGAGCAGCGTCATCCCCGCCACGCGCTGCACGATCGCCGAGAGCATGTAAGAGGCGCCGTTGTTGTAGAGGAAGAATGTGCCCGGCGGGTGGACGATGGGCGTGTCGAAGAACGCGCGCACCCAATCGCCGTTCGGCTCAAGCCGCTGCGCAATTGCCGTGTCCACGTCGTGGCCGGTCGACATCGCGAGCAGATGGCGGACGCGAAGGTCTGCCATGTTAGCAGCGATCGCCTCGGTTATATACTCCGGGAAGAACGATATCACTAGATCATCCACGCTCAGCAGGCCCTCACCCGCGGCGATGCCGATCCCTGTCGCGGCCACGCTCTTGCTTAGCGAGAACAACATATGCGGCGCATCCAAGCGATGCGGCGCCCACGCGCCTTCTGCCGCAATCTGGCCATGCCGCAGCAGCATGAAGGTATGCATCTCCACGCCTTGCGCTTCTATGGCATCCAGGAATCGCGCGATCGCCTCTGACGACATGCCGAGCTGCTCCGGCGTGCTTCGCGGGAATGGTTCGAACGTTGTCATAGGCTCACTCTCCTACGATTGATAACATAGTCAAAAGCTGTTCCTTCATGAAGGCATAGCTGTGCGGGTCGCCCTTCTTCGCGTAGAACCGCAGCCCGTCCAGCCCTTTGAAGATCTGATAGCATAGCAAACGTTCCTTGAAGAAGGGAATGTCCCGTCCTTCCGCCGCCCACGCCTCGCGTACCCGCTGGGCAAACCCGGCCTGCGGCGACCACAGGTTCAGAACGGCTACATCGTACATGAAGTCTCCGTACATTCCCATCTCCCAATCGACGATGCCCGTAATCCGCCCGCCGCTCGCCAGCATGTTGCCGAGGTGGTAATCGCCATGGACAAGATAGCGCTCCTCTGGCGCATGCTTCGCCAGCCGCATCATCGCGGCATAGACCCGGTCGAACACGTCTCGCTCGAGAATTCCGCCCTCGAACAGGGATGTCCAGCCCTCATAGAAGCCATGCTGCTCGGGGGCATAGGTGCTTGCGATATAATCGGTCCACGAGGCCGACACCGCTTCCCCGTTCGGCCTCATCCATCCCCAGCCCGCCGGAGCATCGACCTCGATTCGGCTCATGCGTACGAATAGCTCGACAAGATGCGGCATCACAGCTTCCAGCTCCTCGCCTGCAAGAGCGCTTACACTGCTGCCCGGCACGAAATCCGAGACGGCGTAGCAGAGGCCTCCGGCTTCCCCCAGCTCATGGATCCTCGGCATCGGCAGTCCGGCAGCCGCGTAGCGGTCATACAGATAGCGCGCTTTCGCCAAATTGTCGCGCTGCTCCTTGAAATGGATCACGTAGTCGCGTCCATTGCTCTTGTAACGGTACACCTTGCTCATCTCGCCCATCTCGATCGGCGCGATGTCCGTGACCTCGCTGCCCGTGACCTGCTTAAGCAGCTCTGCTGCATCCTCCGCGCTCATCTGCGGTTTGAATGTTCTCATCGATGCTCGCCTCCTTCTGTCGGAATCGGCACGAACAGGCCGACATGCCGCTTGCCGATCTTCATATATTGCACGCGCTCGAACCGTTCGTGCTTCAGCTTCTGGCCCTTGTCCGCTACGACGGCCAAGACGGACTGTCCCTGCTTCAGCATGCCGTAGGCTTGATCGAAGAATCGCTGAAGCTGCTCCGAAGCCTCTGCATGCGCGCCATCGTCCCAGTGCACGATCGATCCGTAAGGCAGGTCGGTCATGACGAGATCGACGCCTTCGGCCGGCAGCCGTTCTCGGCGCCGTTCATCCGGATTCGCCGCATCCGCTTGGAAGCACGCCGTGCGGCGTATCGTCTTCGCCTCTTGGAGGCGCTCCGTCAGTCGGTCGATGCTCGCCAGCGCGTCTTGGTGCGAGCTTTTGCCGTAGGCGTCGTAGAGTTCCTGAACCTGCTTGCGCCGTCTGTCCATGCCTTCGGAAGTCAGCAGCGAGAGATTGTTCTCCGCGATGCCGAGCACGCGGGCGTCCGCATCCGAGGCATAGATCGCCCGTACCGCGCCTCCATGCAGCAGACCGATGGTCGTCAGCATGCCCGCCCCGCCGCAGCAAGGATCGTAGATCTCGTAAGGCCCGTTATTCCCCCGCTCCCGCAGCGCCTCGAAGCAGCGCTGCACGATCTCGCTGGCCAGGCGCACAGGGAACGAGGTCGTCCCCTGCGCATTATAGAGTACGCGCCCGCTCGCGAAGTCCTCGTAATTGCGCGCCGTTCGTTCATATCGATATTCCACGTCGGTTAGCCCTCGCTTCGTTTGATTCACACTCCTGATGGTAACATATTCGGACAGACAAAAAACACATGCCGCAGCATGTGTTTCTTGACTATGGATTAGATTATTGGCTGCCGAGCTTCAGATTGCGATCGATCAGCTCGATGCGCTGCGCCACGCAGTCATGGGAACGAAGCGCGTCCTCCGGCGTATTCTTCACGTAGTCGACGAGACGATCGATCGTCGTCGTCGCGACATGGCAGCGCGTGTCCGAGGAAGCGTAGTAGATGTAGACGTCATCGCCCTTCACGATGACGCCGTTCGTGAAGACGACGTTCGAGACGTCGCCCACGCGCTCCTCGCCCTCCGGCGCGATCAAGTGCCCGCCCGGACGGTACGTCTGGCGCCACGGCTCGTTCAGATCCGTCATGAACGCGTAGATGACATAGCGCAAGCCTGCCGCCGTATTGCGGACGCCGTGCGCGATATGCAGCCAGCCGTCGGCCGTCTTGATCGGAGCCGGGCCTTGGCCGTTCTTCACTTCTTTGATCGTATGGTATATCCGCTCGTCGATGATGATTTCCTTATCCACCACTGCGCCGTCCATCGTGTCCGACAGTCCCCAGCCGATGCCGCCGCCGGAGCCCGTATCGATGAAGCCGTCCTGCGGACGGGTGTAGAACGCATACTTGCCGTCAATGAACTCCGGATGCAGCACGACGTTGCGCTGCTGTGCCGACCTCGTCTTCAGGTCAGGCAGACGTTCCCACGTCTTCATGTCCGTCGTACGCACGATGCCGCATTGCGCGACTGCGCTGGACAGGTCTCCCGGAGGCGCGGACGGATCCTTGCGCTCGGTGCAGAACAGCCCGTAGATATAGCCGTCTTCGTGCTTCACGAGGCGCATATCGTAGACGTTCGTGTCCGGATCTTCCGTCTGCGGAAGCACGACAGGCTTCTCCCAGAACGTGAAACCGTCGATGCCCGTGTCGCTCTCCGCGACGGCGAAGAACGATTTGCGGTCCCAGCCCTCCACGCGGGCGACCATGTAGAACTTGCCGTTCAGCTCGATCGCGCCCGGATTGAAGACGCAGTTCACGCCGAGCCGCTCCATGAAGTACGGATTCGTCTCCGGGTTCAGATCGAAGCGCCAGAACGGCGGGATGCTGCGGTTCGTCAGCACGGGATCCTCGTACTTCTCATAGATGCCGTTCTCGGAGAATAATGCCTTATTCTTCTTCGTAATCGCTTCATTGTAACGTTCCATAACCTTGTTATAACGATCCTTGAATAAGCTGCTGGACACGGGCAATCTTCCTCTCTGCGCAAGTTGGATAGAGATAGGATGCATCGATTCTCGGCTCCCTATCCGGAATATTCCTCCATCCATTATACAGCGCCGAACTAACGGAATCTAGCTAACAATTCAATATTATGCTAACAAATATACCCCGCCATTCAATTGTCATACGTAACGAAGAAGCCGCCGACTCGTCATCGTCAGCAGCTTCCTGGATACGTATCAGTCCGTTCGAATGAAGCTGTCAACAACCAGGAAATTCCCCGCCGTTTCACCGGCAGCACTCCTTATCATTCACATATCTCGCACGCTGTCCTGACGGTTGGACACAGGAATTGAAGGGAAAGGGTCGAATAGTATTCTGACATCACAACGGATACAAGGAGGGTTACAATGCCCGCATATCTCATAACCGGCGAAGCAGGCACCGGGAAATCAAGCCTGGCGGTCGAGCTGCAGAAGAGGGATTATGTCGCTTATGACGGTGACCGGACCCCTGGACTCACGTATCATGCCGATCGCCTGACGGGGCAGCCGATTACAGAGCGGCTGGAACATTACACAGAGACTGACTGGGTGTGGGACAGTCATCGATTACGCGAATTGATCAACGCCCCCGGAGACGTGTTCATTGCCGGCGCCACTTCCAATCAACAAGACTTCTATCCGTTATTCCGTCAAATATTCATGCTGACGATCGACGCTGATACCCTCACCCATCGCCTGCAAAACCGCAATCCCGGTGATTACGGCATGCACCCCGAAGAATTACAAGACATCCTGCGCACATTCGAAGGCTTCCAACGCCGCACGATCGAAGAAGACGGCGCGATCCCCATCCATGCTGCTCAACCCTTAACGAAGGTTGCAGACGACATCCTTGCCTACCTGGCGCAGCAGGCTTAACTATACCTATTCGATTAGGAGATGATCGGTCTTGAAAGCCCTCAAATTGCGTCCCTTTATTCCATCAGGCGACGACTATCCCCTGGCCATGCAGTTCTATACGGATCTTGGATTCGAGCAACTCTACACCAGCAGCGAACTTACCGTGTTCCGGATGGGCGAGACGGAGTTTCATTTGCAAAATTTTCACAATACGGAGCTGCAGCATAACTTCATGCTGGAATTATGCGTGCAGGACTTGGACGCATGGTGGCAGCACATCCAGAGCACTGGGGTAATAGACAGCTATAACGTCAGGGCGAAATCCCCGCGTCTCCAACCTTATGGCAGACGCGCGATTCACCTGCTCGATCCGGCAGGCGTTCTCTGGCATATCACCGAAATGGAATCCTAACATCCGGTGGACTTTGGCTATAACCGCTCTCTCCCAAGACAGTCAGACACGTGAGGTGGGATAATAGGCTCAACGAGTCAGACAGCAAATGATGGAGGTAGATGGATTGCTCGACTATCATGTTCGAAGAATGGATCGTACGGAAGAATACACAGCTATCGTTCCCCTGCTGAACCTGATCTGGTCAGAACCGACAACGGCTGAGCGGATGAAGCAGGAAGAGGACAGCATTCCTCCAGGCGAGCTGCACTACAACGAAGACGGCAAGCTGATGGGCTGGGACCGTCCTCAGTGGGTAGCCGAGGACGAGCAAGGACAGACCGTCGCTTACGCGATCGCCTGGCGCGCGCCTTGGACGGAGCCTGGCGCATTGATCTGCAATCTCGTCGTCAACCCGTCGAATCGCGGTCTCGGTATCGGTCGCGCGCTCTACGATACCATGCACGGGTGGGCAACGGAAGTGAAGGCTAGCCGCCTGATTACCTACATCAAGGAGACGGATGCCGACTCGCTCGCCTTCGCCGAACGCCGAGGCAGCGCGAAGGAACGCCATACGTTCGAATCCGTGCTTGAATTATCTTCATTCGATGGCGGCGAGTTGGACCATTCGATCGAGGATGCCGAGCGTGGAGGCATCCGGTTCGTGACGCTGGCAGATGAGCCGGGAGAAGCGAACGAGCGCAAGCTGCATGAACTGTACAAGACGACGCATCCGGACATTCCGGGGTATGACGGGGACTTCCCATGGTTCGAGGAATGGAAGAAGTGGAGCATCGGGATGCCCAGCGTGCGGGACGAATGGATTCACATCGCCAAGGACGGCGATCGTTACGTCGGCGTCGTCACGCTGCAGCAGAACGACCAGACGCAGGCGATGTACCACGAGTACACCGGCGTCCTGCAGGAATATCGCGGCCGCCGAATCGCGCTTGCCTTGAAGCTGCTGGGCGTACGGACCGCCATGGCATGCGGCGTTCCCTACTTGCGAACGCATAACGACTCGATGAATGCGCCGATGCTTCGCATCAACCGCGATTTGCTCGGCTTCCGCGCCGAGCCCGGACAATACAAAATGGTGCAGGAGCTGTAAGCTCACGCACCGCCTAGGAACGATCCCAACCGCCTCGAGCCGGAGCATTGCGTGTGTGTCATTAATGGCGATGCCCGTTAGGGCATGGTTATGTAATGGGAAAATGTACGACTAATTAGGCCCGACTTTCCGCGTTATCCCGATTAACGCAGAAAAGTACAATTATTTTCGAGCTACTCGCCAATTCCGAGCAGATGGCCAAAAATAGTGGCAGAATTTGTATTTATCCATCAAGCATCGGCCACAGCGCCGAAAATAGTGGCAATATTCAACACTAATCTACACCAGCGCACACAACTAATAAAAGATCTACTTCGTTAAGATCGACAAAACCGCCAGGACTTCACGTCCTGGCGGTCTCCCAATTATTGCTGCATTACATGCGAATGAAGTAGCCCAGCAGCGCCTTCGTATCCGGATGGATCGCGACGGTCAGCGGTCCGAGCAAGGCATCTTGATCGGTGCGGTACGTCACCGCAACCAGCTTGCCGCCTGCCGCTTGAAGCTCCGCCAGCGCAGCCTTTTGCTCGTCGGTAGCAGCCATTACGCCCCCGCCGGCAGCATCGACCAGTTCGACCTGCGCCTCTTCCTTAGCGGTCAGCAGATGCCCCTTATCCTCCTCAGGCACGAACGACCACGCCAACTCACGGAATTCTTGCTCCGCTGCCGGAGCCAACTGCTGCTCTTGATCGAGCAATACGACGACATGCGCCGGACTCTGCGGCGGCAGGCTCTTCGTCATGATCGGGCCATAGTAGGCACGTACCTTCGAACCGGCCTTGAGGTCCGACCATTCGACCGGCTGTCCTTCCCGATTCACGAGCATCGACTCCTTGCCCATGTTCAGCACGACCGACACGTTATCCTTGCCGTCCTTCGTCTCGCCGATCAGAATCCGCTTGCCGTCCTCCGTAGCTTCGGTCGCTATGACGGCCGCTTCCTGCACGAGCTGCTGTTCGCCGACTTGGATCGACGCTGCATGCGATTGCCCCGGATAGCTCATCGCGACAATCGGTCCATATTGCGCGGTGAGCTGCATGCCGGCCTTCAGATCGGCTGCCGCGAACGGCTTGCCTTCGGCATCGGTCAATACAGTGTCCGCGTCCGCATACAGGATGATCCAATTGTTCGGGCTATGGCCCAGCACTTCGATGCGGACCGAGCCGTTGTCCGTCTTGGCAGCATCCACGATCACGCCGGAGGTCTGCAGATATTGCTCCACTTCATCGGCCTCCCCCTTCTGCGTCAGCTCGATCTCCTTGCCGCTCCAATGGATGCCGACGCCCAGCGCACCCGCCATATCTCGGGCAGGCAGATACGCCTTGCCGTCGATGTAGACCGGGTGGATCGCCGTATTCTCGCCATTGACGGATACCGTGATATCGCCCCGCAACAATCCGGATACTTTGTCCACTATGCCATCTGCGCCTGCCGCCGCCGTCGTCGCGAGCAGTCCTGCCGTCGTCATCAGTATCAGCCATTTGTGCTTGTTCTTCTTATTGTCCATGCCTCGATGTCCTCCTGCGCTCAAGCTCTTGATCAGCTTGTTTATGTTGTTGCCATACTCACTGACGTTCATAAGCGCCGGAAGGTTACACTTTGCTTACAATTTCTCTCGAACCGAACGCGTACCCCGCTTCGCGACGTGCAGCGACAGAACGATCAAGCTCAGCGCGATCACGGGATGCAGCGCGCCGACCGCGGGCACGTTCGCCGTCGCGTATTGCACGAAGATCAAGCCGTACAGCGCGAAGCTCATCCATTTCATGCTGGCCGGCAGGCGGCCGATGAAGGCACAGATGAGCATGACGAACGGGATGAACTCGAAGATTCGCACGAAGACGATGTGCTTCTCCCAATGCAGCGGATCATTGAAGAGCGCCATTCCGGCCAGCAGGGTCTGCACGACGACGCTTGCGACGAACACCCATGCCAGCCCGGCGTAAATCCCCCGCGATACGCGCCCCCGGCTGCTTGAACGTACCATGATTGCTTTTTCCTTAGTATTGTCAGCCATCTGAATGCCTCCTATTTATTCATCGACTTGCGCAGCTTCTCGTTCCGCCTTACCAGCAGCGCGACTCCTGCGCCTATGATCGGCAGGATCAACGGCAGATAGCGGATGCCGACCTCACGGCCCATGGCCAAGTACCCCACGATGCCGATCATCTCAGACAAGACGAAGCCGCCGGCCACTCCGCCCAGCAGAACAAGCAAGATCCCCCAGCCTCTTCCCATGGTTCTATCCCCCTCCAAGCTTAAGATAATCGCATCTTAACAACCGAATGTTGCGAACTTGTTGCGATCCGTTACGGGTTCGATGAATTATTCCACAACGCATGAATTAGGGGCTATAATAACGGCAATAACAGGGATTGATGGGGGGACTGACCGATGCCGCACACGCTGCTGCTCGTCGACGACGAACGAAGAGTACTGGAGTTCATGGAGCCCTTCCTCCAACAAGAAGGCTTCGTCACGGCAACGGCCCTAACCGGGAGATCGGCGCTCGACAAGGCGCGCGAACTCAAGCCGTCGCTCGTCGTGCTGGATTGGATGATGCCGGAGATGAGCGGGATCGACGTATGCCGAGCGCTGCGGAAGCTGGACCCGCGCATCGGCATCATCATGGTGACCGCGCGCGTGGAGGAGACGGACAGAGTTATCGGGCTGGAGGTAGGCGCAGACGATTATATGACGAAGCCCTTCTCGCTGCGGGAGCTTGCCGCTCGAATTCGATCCGTGCTGCGGCGCATCGAAGGAAGCGCATCGAGGGAGACGCTTCTCGAGCGAGGCGAGCTTGTCATATCGGAGGCGGAGCGCCGCGTCTGGAAGCGCGGCGCAGAAGTGGCGCTGACCCCGACGGAATTCAAGCTGCTGCTCACGCTCGCGTCGCGGCCGGGCATCGTCTACAGCCGCCTGCAGCTCTTGATGGCGGCAGCGGACGACGAGGCGGTCAACGACGAGCGGACGATGGACGCGCATATCAGCCGCATTCGCAAGAAGCTGGAGGACGATCCGGCGCAGCCTGTCTATGTGAAGACCGTCTATGGTTTCGGCTATCGATTCGGGGATCGGCCATGAGCACGCAGCGGAAGCTCTTCCTCGCGATGGCCGCGTTCATCGTCGCGATGAGCGTGACATTCGTGGCGCTTACCCACCTGGTCGTGCGGGAATCGTTCGAGGCGATCGTGCAGGATGCGAAGGGGAAGGAAATCGATGACCTGGCGTTCGAGCTCATCCGCCATTACCGGGACAACGGCGGTTCGTGGGGTACGGTGCAGCGGGACGGAGCAGTCGGCCAAGAGGGAACGGATCGGTTCGCACAGCTGCCGGCTCCCGAGCGCGAGGACGCGAGTTACGTGCTGCTGAATCAAGACGGGCGGGAAGCCGCCGCTCATGGGGACGCATCGCGGCCGATCGTGAAGCGGCTCGGCTTCCGGCGAAGCCTGCAGCTAGAAGGCTTGCCGATCGGCGAGCTCTATTATTACGATCCTGAGGTCGCGAATCTGTCGAAGCTGCGAATCGGCATCCCGATCTCGATCCTCATGCTGCTGGCGGCCGCCGCCGTCCTCTTCATCCTGGCCTCGCTGCTAGTCGCCTATGGGGTCGCGCGCAAGCTGACCGCGCCGCTGCGGCAGCTGCTGCCCGCGATCGAACGTGTCGGGAAGGGGGAATACGGCGTCACTGCCCTTGTCACGACGAAAGATGAGCTTGGGAGAGTGGCAGAAGCGTTCAATGCCATGTCCGCGGAACTGCACCGCACCGAAGAGGTGCGCAGGAGTCTCGTGGCCGATGTCGCGCATGAGCTTCGCACGCCGCTGACGATCGTGCAGGGCAAGCTCGATCTGCTGCAGCAGGACGGCAGTCCCGTCCCGCCCGAGCAGCTGCTGCCGCTGCAGGATGAGCTCATCCGCTTGACTCGCCTGGTCGACGATCTCCACCTGCTGTCGCTGGCGGAAGCGCGGAAGCTCACGATCGATCCGCAGCCGACCGATATGAAGGCGCTGCTCCAGCGCTTGATCGAGCGCGTCTCGTACGCGGCAGAGGAGAAGCAGCTTCGCATCCGGCTGACGTCCGAGCGCACCGCGGCGAACCGACCGCTGCTCGTCGATCCGAACCGAATGACGCAGGTATTCATGAACCTGCTGATGAATGCCGTCCGCTACACGCCGTCCGGCGGGTCGATCGAAGTGGCGCTCGAGGAGGTCGATCGCTCCGGCACGGCGATGCTCGCCGTGACCGTTCGCGACACGGGACCCGGCATCGCGCCGCATCATCTCCCCCATCTGTTCAATCGCTTCTACCGAACCGATGAAGCACGCGACCGCGGCCACGGCGGCATGGGTTTGGGGCTCGCCATCGCACAAGCATTCGTGCTCGCTCACGGCGGGACGATCGAAGCCGAGAGCAGGTTCGGCGCAGGCGCGGCCTTCATCGTGCTTCTGCCAGCTTGTAGGACGAGTACGACGCCATGAGCATGTCGTCGTCCGAGTACAGCGGCGACCAGCCGAGCTGCCGTTCGGTCTTGGAGATGTCGACCAAGTAGTTCTCGTCGGCAATCATATACTGCTCCTTATACAGCAGCTCCACGCCGGCAGCCGACAGACCGGACAGCACGGCCTTCACCGCCGGGCCCGGCGTCGGAATGAGCCGGGATCTGGAATTCACCCGGTCGATCAAGCTGCCGAGCAGCTCGCGGACGGTCGGCGGGTTCTTCGAGCCGAGATTGTAAGCTTCGTTCGGACAATCCAAGTCGATCGCGCGCATGACGGCTTGCACGCAATCCGCCACGGCGATCATCTGGTAATGATTCGCGCCGCTGCCGATGAGCGGAACCGGCAAGCCTGCCTCGATCAGCTTGAACAGCTTCTTCAGGACACCGAGGCGGCCGGGCCCGATAATCATGCGGGGACGGAACACCGTGATGTGCGCCCCCTTATCGCGATAGCGGCTGCACAGCAGCTCCGACTCCCGCTTGCTCTCGCCGTACGGACCGAACGGCAGCTTCGGATGCTCCGTGTCGATCGGCAGATACGACGGCCTGCCGTACACCATGTCCGTGCTGAAGTAGATCATCCGCGTCGCCCGACGCTGCTCCATGACCTGCAGGATATTGGCGGTTCCGCGTACGTTCGTATGCGCGAAGTACGCCTGCCGATTGCGCCGGGGCACGCGCCCGTGATATTGGTTCGCCGCCAGATGGATGACGAAGTCGTCCTCCTCCAGCGGCAAGGCCCGGACGGATGCCCAGTCCGTCACGTCCGTCCGAACGAAGCTGCCGATCCCTGGCGAAGCCGGAGCGGCGATATCGCAGATTACTGCCTCCTGTCCCCGCTCCGCCAGCTCGGCGGCGATATGCTGCCCCACGAACCCGCTTCCGCCGATCACAATGAACTTCATGCTTATGCGCGGCCTCCTTTTCCTCACGTAACGCTCAGTTATGCGCACCTATCTTCAGATGAAACTCAACGAATAGCCGATTAACGTGCCCAGCGCCAATCCGCCCAGCACCTCGATGACGTTATGCCCCATGCTCTCCCGCAGCCTGCTGCCCGCCGGCTCAAGCGCGTTGATCCGCGCGGCGTGCGCGCCGACATGCCGCCTGAGACCCGTGGCGTCGATGATCACGATGAACGCGACCGCTGCTCCTAAGCCGAACAACGGATCCGCGAAGCCCTCGCGGAAGCCGATCAGCATGACCGTCGCGGTCATGATCGTCGTATGATTGCTCGGGAAGCCCCCGTTGCCGATCCGCTCGCGGGCATTGCCGAAGCGCAGCTGGTTCACGATATATTTCAAGACGCCGGCCGCGAGCCAGCCGACGAAAGGCGCTAGCAGATACATGCTTCCGACCTCCTCACAGCGAGCCCGCGCTTAGCTGCATGATGGCAACGACTGCCGCGCCGAACACGAGCACGCATGCCAGAATGCCTTTGTCGCCGTAGAGCAGCGCCTCCGGCTTGCCGCCTTTGCCCAGCACATGGACCAGATAGAGATAGCGGAACATGCCGTAGATGACGCAAGGGATCGTCCACATCAGGTAGACCGACGTTTCCGACAAGAAGGTATATAAGGAATAGCTCATGATCGTAAGCGTCGTGACGATGGCGGACAATTGGTTGAGGAGCGGCTCGGAGTAATTGTCCAGCACCTTGCGATGCGCGCCGCCTCCCCGTTCCAGCAGCAAGAGCTCATGACGGCGTTTGCCGATCGCCAGGAAGAGCGACAGCAGGAAGACGCACATCAGGAACCAAGGCGTGAAGCGCACCCCGATCACGACTCCCCCGGCGACGGCGCGGATAACGAAGCCTGAGGCGATCAGGAGCAGGTCCACGATGACCACGTGCTTGAGCTTGAGCGAGTAGGACAGATTCACGAGGAAATACCCGATGAGCAGCAGTCCGAACGATCCTTGCAAGGCAAACCCTGCGCCAAGCGAGCCGCCCAGCAGCACGATCCCGAACGCGATCGCGATGCCCGGATGCAGCCTGCCCGATGCCATCGGGCGATGCGCTTTGTCCGGATGCTGCCGGTCCGCTTCCCGATCGACGTAATCGTTCATGATGTAGACGCAGCCCGAGACGAGACAGAAGAGCAGGAAGGCTGCCGCGCATTGCTGCAGGTCGCCGAGCCGCCATTCGTCGATGGAGAATGCGAGCGCTCCGAAGACGAGCAGATTTTTGGTCCACTGGCCGGGCCGCAATTGCTGCACGAGCAGGCCGATCGTTTCGGCTAACGTCGATTTTTTCGCGAGTATGATCGTATCCTCACCGAGCTGCATCGAGTGCCCGCCCCCTCGCATGCGCCCATTTGCTTCGCAGGAGCTTCAGGCTGCGATACGTCAGAATCAGCCTCTTCTTCCACGTGAACACCCGCCTGATATGCTTGACGGTCTCGGTCGGGTCCAGATCATACGCTTGCGGATAATATCGGATCTCGCTCTTCGTGCTGCCGAGCAGTTGAATCCACAGGTGCAGCTGCGTCGAGTTCGTCCCGTCACGCACGATAATCAGGTTGCCCGGTTCAGACGACAACGCCGTTATCGCGGCCTGCACGCCGGGAATTTCCGCCTCGCTCTGCACCTCCAGCCGGCGCACCGTCCGCCCCCGCTCCTTGCGCATCATCATCTGCGGAACCCGTCTCGTGAAGTAAGCCAGGTTCATCACCCGGCGCGGCAATTCCTGTTCGAGCGTCGGATTCAGCCTGTACAGATTCGTGATGTTCCGGTCCCACTCGATCATTTTGTCCATCGTCCTCAGGTCGCCGAACACTTCGCCGTGATACTGATGCAGCGCCTCCATGCCGATATGGGAGACGATCCGCATCCCGAGCTTCATGCAGCGGTATGCGACGTCCCAATCCTCGACGCCCCAGCCCTTATAGCTCTCGTCGAAGCCGCCGATCGTCTCGAGCCTGTGCCGCGGCAGCGCCATGCTGCAGGAATAGACCGGCATCCACTGATGGACGAGCGCCATATTGTTGAAGGAGGTAATCTGACTGTCGTAATGCCTCCCCTCCAGATAGTCATGCGTCTTATAATCCCTGCGGAAAATGCTGCGCGACTTGACGTCCTCGAGCGACACGGGCTCCTTGAGCATAAAGCGGTAAGAGAACACGAACAGATCGTGCGAGAGCGGATCGTAGCTCTCCAACTGCTGCATGTAATCCGGGGCCACGATCATGTCCGAGTCGAGGAACACGATCACTTCGCCCTTCGCGATTGCCGCGCCTCTGTTCCGAACTCTGGAGCGGCACGACACCGTCATCCGCTCCAGA
Source organism: Bacillota bacterium (assembly GCA_023433615.1). GTDB lineage: Bacteria > Bacillota > Bacilli > Paenibacillales > Paenibacillaceae > Paenibacillus_I. The sequence goes on from JAEZCJ010000146.1 coordinate 17,954, forward strand.
CGGATATAACGGAACGGGTAGGTCCTTGGCGTCTCCTGCACGAAGGATAAGAGGTCGACCTCCGATCCGTCGTCCACGACGATCACCTCATACCCTCCCGACTCGAAGCCGATCTGGTCGTTCAAGGCTTCGAGCGTATTGTTCAACATCTCCGGATTGTTGTAGGCGGGGATGACCACGCTGTATTTCATCGAATCGGCACTCTCCTCTCATGGATCAGCCTCCCGGCTGCACGCGCGTCTCCGGAAGCGGGCTCGCATCGTTCGCCGCTTGCTGCGCGGGATAGAAGTAATGGATCGCCAAGCGAAAAGACAGCACTAAGAGCGCGTTCACAATGACGACGGATACCATGCCTCCCTTAACGCCCCATTGCTGCACGAACACGTATTGAAGCCCCAGCAGCAGCGGCATAGGAATAAGCAGGGATACCCAGGCAAGCCTTGCTGCCCGTACGCCGTCGAGCGACAGAATCGACGTGAACAGCAAATACATCATGTTCATGGCGGTGCCTGCGGCCGTCAGCGCGATATAACCGCCGTGAAGCGGGATGCTCTTGCCCAGCAAGAGCACGAGACAGGCCGTCAGCATGCCCACGCCGGCGCATAGGGCCAGGAAGATCGGAATCGCATGTTTTACGGCCATGCGGTCGATCTGCCTCTTGTCCCGCGAAGCGATCATCGGCAGGAATACCACGGCGAACACGTCATGGAACAGAATGGTGCATAAGGCGCGGATATTGTTCTGATAGACCGAGTAGACGCCGGTCTCGTAGTCGGTCCCGAAGCGGGCGATGTAGTAGAGGTCGCTCGTGAACAGTACCGTCGAGCACAGCCAGGTCAGCATATTGAACAGGCCGAAGCCCAGCAGCAGCCGCCAAGCCTGACCGGATATCCGCAGCGGCCATAGTCCGCTCTTCGGCAGCGCGCCGATGAAGAAGAGCAGGTGGTAGACGATGAACGGCAGCAAATACGCCGCCATCGACTTGATCTGCCAAGCATAGAGAATCGCCGCCGTTCCGAGCAGCATGGCAATCGAAGCGTAGAACTTATACGAGCCGACGAGATAGAATTTCTGCTGCCCGCGAAGGAACGATTCCGCCAGAATATACAGGTTGATGCTCATGGCAAGCGCCACCGCCCACAGCCAGTGCGCGTAAGGCAGGCCCGATAATCGCTCGACGGCAGGCCCGGCAAGCACGAGCAGTCCCGCAGCCAAGGTCGAGATGACGAGATTGCCGGCAAGCGCGGTCCCCATGATCGCCCTGCTGTCGGTCACGTTCGATACCGGAACGTATTTGACAACGCCGTTGTACAAGCCGAAGGTCAGCGGAATGAGCAGTACTCCCGCCACGCTCGTGACGAGCGCGACTTGCCCCCATAGGGCGGCACCCAGCTCCCGCACGCATAGGACATAGACGATGAGCGTGAGCGCCAGCGACATCGCCTTGAATACGAAGACGACGCTGACGTGGCGCAAGAATCGCTGCGCGAGAGGCGTCATTCGCTCAAGCCGTTTCATTGCGCACGGCCAGCTTAGGCTGCTCTTGCCCTTCATCCTTGCCGAAGCGTCTGCCGATTGCCCCGAACCACTTGTCGAGCGGAGCGAACAGCACGAGCAGGAAGAGCGGGATGTGGCACAGCGCGAATAGAATGGCTTCCTGATAGGAAGCAGGACTTCCCAGGAATACGGTGATGTGATGGGCGTAGATGAGACCGCCCTCCGGCACGGCAACGGGATTGATCGTATAGAATGCGATATCCAGGAATCCGGAGAAGAGCGTGATCGTGGCTAAAAGAGAGATTTTGACCGTATTGCCCGGCGTACCGCCGCCCATTCGATAAGCGAATGCGACGGTAAAGTTAATCATTTGAACGACGAGAAGATAGAGCAGCGTGTAGAATTCGCCGACCGTCGCATAGTTCGTGGCGAGAACGTTGCCGGTAACGCCGAAGTAGCTGACTCTCGGAATCAGGTAACCGAGGAAGACGAGGAACGGAAGATAGACGAGCAGATGCCCGTAACGCAGGTTGTTCGGGAAGAACGCGATGAAGCCTAGAATGCAGCCGTACGTCCCCAGCTTCACGTATAGATGCCAGAGCTTCTCGATCGACGGTTCGTGCGGAAGGGCAAACCAGACGAACAGGAACCCCGCAATTCCCAGCATGAGGAAGATCAACGATAAATATCGGCGTACAAAGCGCATTATCCGCCTCCTTAGGGATGGTATAGGACAAGCTGTAACCGCTTACGAACGATCGCGGAATTGCACCTCCTTCCGTGTCGACCCGCGTTCCGCCGGTTCAGGTTCTTACTATATATGTAAATTTTTACGTCCACAATAGTTCTCATGCCATATTTGCGGTAATGCGTAAACATCATCGAATGTTCGCTATGGACGACGATAATCCGGATAAGAAGTCGAGCCGGGTCGGACTTCCGTCCATCGGGGCGTTTGACCGCCGCGGCTGCCTAGTGCTGCAGTAGCATAATCGCCGCTTACGATTGCGAGAGATGTCAACGCTCCCCCGCTTGCCGCTCCCGGATCGTCTGCCCTGCCAAGAACGGACCTTTGAGTCGCACGTGCTCGTAAGGAAGCGTCGGATTCGCGATCCTGCGCAGCATCAGCTCGGCTGCCCGCTCCCCCGCCTCGCGCACGATCAGCTGCGGCCTCGCCAGACCGGGGATCGAAGGATGTTCCAGATGGTCCATCCCGATGAGCGACAGATCGGAAGGAATCCCCAGCGAGAGGGAGGAAGCAGCGGCATATACCCATTCGGTTTCTCCCGGAATCGCGCTAAGCACGGCGGTGAACCGGCCTGTGCTTAAGCGTGCACGCAGCAGCTCCATCCATTGCATGCGGTCGGCAGCAGCGATCGTGACATGCTCATCGGCATTCGGCTCCGGCAGACCTGCCCGCCTTGAGGCCGCGGCGAATGCCTGCCATCTTAGCCTGAACCCGCGCAGCGGCCCGATCTCGCCGACGTACAGCACGCTCCGATGTCCGCTGGCATGCAGCGTCTCCATGGCGCGATGGACCGCATATTCCACGTCCCAGACGACGCTGTCCACCTCGGCCAGGTCAGGCGGGTAGTTAATCAGCACCTTCGGCATGGGGAGTTTCAATAATGCCTCCTCCAGCCGCTCGGGGATCGCGGCCGTCAAGAAGAGCCCGTCCGTATAATCGATCTCGATGCTCGCCAGCCATGCCTCTAATGCCGCCGGCTCCGAGACCGCGCCCGGCATCAGCTGCGGATACAGCGAATGGCCCAGTTCGCCTAGCCGTCTCTGCACGCCCTCCAGCTGCTGACGATGGAACGGGAACTCGCCGCCTACCAGCATCGCGAATCTTCTTGGCTGCGCATTCGTCCACGGTATTCGTTCCGCGGCAATTCCCGCAGCCTGCTCCTTCGTCCGATACCCCAGCTCGCGCGCCCGCTTCACGACCTCTCGCCTTGTCGCCTCCGACATCCCTGGCAATCCCCGCAGCGCTTTGGAGACAGTATGGACAGACAATCGCAGCTCATCGGCGAGCGCTCGCAAGGTTACCTCTTTTCTCCGAGCCATGCCGCTCTCCCCTTCCTAGGTCCAGTTGTGATCGCGAAGTATCGCTTCGTAGCATATTCGACGTCGAATCTTGAACGCTGGCGCAATTGAGCCTATGCTTCCGATGTGCTTTTCTTACGAAATGCTGGAGGTGCTCATGCAGCTTTGACTACAAGCATATGCTTCCGATGCTGCGTTTCCTTCGGAAACGCTGGAGGCGCTGACAACCGGACATTTTTGAACGCTCATCCCTCATCGCTAAATGCAACTAAAATGAAACTATTCTGTAGCTTCTATTATGAATAAGATGAAGGCAAGATCGCAATAACCCCTGAAGGAGAGATGAATGCATGTCTACTGGCACGATCACGCTTCACCGTTCCGTACCAGTCTTCGCAGCCGCGGAAGTCGTCGTCATCGGCGGCGGACCGGCTGGCACCGCCGCCGCAATCAGCGCCGCCCGCTGCGGCAGGAAGACGATTCTATTGGAGCATTCCGGACAATTGGGAGGCATGGGGACATTGGGGAATGTCAGCGTCTTCATGGGCGTAGGCAACGTAACGGGCATATACCGGGAATTCATCTCCGAATTCCTCCCCGCCGCGCTGCCTGAATCGCACCATCAATCGGCCTTCATGCCCCAATATTCGCCCTTCGAGCTGCGCCACTATCTGAATCAGAAGCTCGAGCGGGAAGGCGTCGAGGTCTTCTATCATACAAGCTTCGTCGCGGCGAACAGACAGGGCGATCGCATAACAAGCGTCATTGCCAATACCAGAGAAGGCTTGGTGGCGTTCGAAGGCAGCGTCTTCATCGATTGCACGGGAGACGCGCGGGTGGCAGGCGATGCCGGCGTACCGCTGCGCTCGGGAAGAGAAGAGGACGGCTTAACCCAACCGATGACGCTGATGTTCATGATGCAGAATACGGGCAAGCCCGTGAAGCCGTATCTGCCCCCGGACGGTTACCGGTACGATGCCGTATCGGAGCTGCCGCAGGGGCGTCTCCTGCACTGGGAGATGGAAGACGGCACGCTGCTCGTCAACATGACGCGCGTGAAGGGGAACGGCTCCAAGATCCGCGACGTTAACTATGCGGAGAAGGAAGCGCTGCGGCAGGCGCTATCCGTCGCCAACTACCTGCAGCGAAACGGCCATGAGAACTATATTCTATCGCATGTCCCCGGCCAGACAGGCGTCCGGGAGACGAACCAGATTGTCGGACTGTATACGCTGACGGAGGACGACCTGACAAGCGGACGCCGCTTCGAAGATGTCGTGGCGCAGACGAACTACGAGATCGACATTCACAATCCTACGGGAGGGGCCAGTACGGATGAACGCCATATCGACGGCTATGATATCCCCTATCGCTGCATGATTCCCGTTCAAGTCGAAGGATTGATCGTCGCAGGCCGCTCGATCTCGGCTTCGCACGTCGCCATGTCCTCGATGCGGGTGCAAGCGACCTGTTATGCCCTCGGCCAAGCCGCCGGCATTGCCGCTTCTCTATCCATCGAATCCGGCGCGTCGGCAGCGGACATCTCGATTCCGACGCTGCATGAACGGCTCGCCGCGCAAGGCGTGCGACTCATGAAGTAGCAGCCGGCAGCGGAATGCAACAAGGCAGCCGACGAAGTCCAAGGACTCGTCGGCTGCCTTGCGCGTTACGGGCAGCGCGATTACGATATCGCCAATCGGCTGTTCTGTACGGCTTGCAGCCATTCTCTGGCGATCAAGTCATGTCCGGCCGCCGTCGGATGTACGCCGTCATGCAGCCAGTAGCCGGCGTCTGCCCGCTTCACCGCCTGGTCGAGCGGCTCCTGCAAGCCTACGAATACCGCATCGTACTGCTCCGCCAGCGCCCGCGTAATCCGCCCGTATTCATCGATGAGACCGCGGAATTCATCCCACTCATCCAGCGTAATGCCGACCGGCAGAACGAATGGCTCGCAGAGGACCAGCCCCGTATTCGGCATGACTTCCTTCGTCTCCTCAAGCAGATGGCGGTATGCGCGTTCGAACCGGTCGGACGCCCCCTCGGGCAGCCGCTTCACGATTCGCCACGCATCGTTCACCCCGATCAGAATGCTGATCGTATCCGGGGCGAGATGGATGGCATCTTCATTCCATCTCGCGTACAGGTGGGAGACGCGGTCTCCGCCGATCCCCCGATTGATAATCCGGTGCCTGGACTCCGCGAAGTCCATGCCGATCCGGCCGGCGATCTTGCTTACGTAGCCATGGCCCAACGATTGATAGCCCTCTCCTCTCGCCCGTCCCGCGTCGGTAATCGAATCGCCCTGAAACAATATCACTCTGCCCGTTTTCGCCACACTAATCTCTCCTCTTCACGTGTACTTGCATTCATCCCATATCGATTAAGAACGTCTTGATTTCATACGGCTTGATGTCGAACGAGACGAGGCTGTCCTCCGTCCGCTCGCCGATCGGCTCTTCCATGAGATTGCATGCCTGCCAGGAAAGGATCGGGCCGTCGCTTCGGATCGTGACCGGTCCCCTGGCGCCGGTGTATTCATGGACCCGCAGCACGATCCGGTTCCCGTCCTCCGCCTGCTTGACCGCGTCGATCATCACATGCTGCACCGATGCCGAGAATAGCGAGAACCGCTTCACGATGCCTGCTCCCCGCTTCGATCGGATCGGGTTGTTCAGTGCCCATGCCGCTATCGCGGTCCCTCCCCCCTGCCAATCTCCGGCATGGGGATACAGGGCGTAGGTGAATCGATGGAGGCCTTCGTCCGCTGTTGGGTCCGGCCAGATCGCGGACTTGATCAGCGACAAGCGCATCACGTGGTCCTTAACGTCGTACCCGTACTTGCAATCGTTCAACAGACTGACGCCATAGCCGCGCTCGGACAAGTCCGCCCATTGATGACCGACGGTCTCGAAGCGCGCGCTGTCCCAGCTCGTATTCCAATGCGTCGGCCGCTTCACGTTGCCGAATTGGATATCGTAGGTCGCTTCGGTCGCGCGGATATCGACGGGGAAGGCAACCTTTAAGAGCTGTTGACGCTCCTTCCAGTCCGCATGCGTGGCAAAATCGATCCGGCGGTCATGCGCGTAGACGGTCAGCTCCTGCACGATCCGCGAGTCCATATAGGTCCAGACGAATTCGATGCGCGCGAACAACTCGCCGATCTCCATTACTGTGACGCTGACCAACTGGTCGATCTCCCGCATTTTTTCCTGGTAGTAGATGTCGATATCCCATGCGTCAAAATTTTTCGGCTTATCCTCGAACGCTTGCAGCACGTTGCCTGCCTCGCCTGGCTTCAGCACCTCGCGGCCGCAAGTGATATCGTATATCCGAGTGAGCTGGCCCTTCGCGTTCCACGCGATGTCGTAGAACGGAGTGACGATCCCGTCCTGCTTGGCGAGGAACGGACAGCCCGCCCCAGCCTCATGTCCGGAGACCGGATCAAGATCCAGCATGAGCGACGAAATCCCCATCGCCGGCAAGTTCTCCGCGTGGACGTATACGTTGCCGCCGGCGTCGACCTGCGTACGCAGCTTGCAGCCGTCCGCATCGCGCAAGCCGAACCTGCGGGCATCCTCCCAATCCTCCAGGCATACGATATCCGAACGGTTCCACGGCGAGCCGTTGAAGAGGGTAACGCCTTGCTCCTGCGCCGACGGGTCCGCCAGACCTGCGGCAGCAGCTTCCCAAGCGCCGGCTGCCAGCGCCTGCGCCTCCTCATACTCCAAGGCGCTGTCTTCGTAGACTTCGCGAATGGAGGAGCCTGGAATGATATCATGGAATTGGTTGCGCAGTAGGATCGTCCAGGCTTGGCTCAGCGCCTCCTGCGGATAGCCTTGCCAGCCATGGCCTGCACGTTCCTCGAAGCTGTATTCCCGCATCGCGGAGAGCCATTCGGCTTCCCTTAACAGCAGCTCCAGCTTGCGGTTCCAGCGCTTGACCGCAGCTTGGCTCGTGTACGTGCCGCGATGGTATTCGAGGTACAGCTCCCCGTCCCACGTGTGCACATATTGATCCGTCTCGGCGACGGTCCGCTGCAGTCGGTCGAAGTAGTCATCGGCCCTCCCCGTCTCCACCTGCGGCAGGCCGGGCATGTTCCGCAGCCTGCGCTGCGTCTCCAGCATCTCCCGATTGACGCCGCCTCCGCCGTCGCCGTAGCCGTACGCGAGCAGCAGCTCGTCGTTCACGCTCTTGTCCCGATAGGCATCCCAGATGCCCTTCACCGTGAACGGCGTGACGTCGCCGTTGTACGTGTACCACCACATGTCCGACTTCTCGGGCGTCGTAATGAAGTGCGTCAGAATCTCCGTGCCGTCGATTCCGCGCCAGAAGAACGTATCATGCGGCAGCCGGTTGTATTGATTCCAGCTGATCTTAGTCGTCATGAAGGTACCGATGCCCGACTGCTTCAGAATCTGAGGCAGCGCCCAGCTGTAGCCGAATACATCCGGCAGCCAGAGATAGCTGCACTTGACGCCGAATTCGCGCATCATGTAGCGGTTGCCGTACAGCAGCTGACGGACCAGCGATTCGCCGCTCGGGATATTGCAATCCGCCTCGAGCCACATCGTGCCGCCTGCTTCCCAGCGTCCTTCCGCGATGCGCTCCTTCATCTGCGCATAGAGCTCGGGATAATCCTCCTTGATATAGGCATAGAGCTGCGGCTGCGATTGGAGGAAGGTATATTCCGGATACATCTCCATCAGCCGCAGCACGGTCGAGAACGACCGGGCGGACTTCTCTCTCGTATGTTTCAGCCTCCACAGCCATGCCACGTCGATATGCGTATGGCCGACCGTCGTGACCCGCACGGCATGCGACTTGCCTGCCTGTTCGATCGACTCGCGCAGCGAATCGCGGGCTTCGCCGATCGTAGCGTAGTGGCGCTCCGATCCGGGCTTCGCCCAATCGATCAGCAAGAACGCGCGATTCACGGCAGTCAAGAGCGTATGGCGCGCCGGAGCATTCGGCTCCAGCTCCTTGACCGTAGCGAGCGCGGTTTTCGCCGTGAAATACAAATCGTCCGTCGGCTCATCGAGCCAGGCGAGCTCAGCTCTTGCCAGCAGGTGCTCCTGCTCCCGAGGCTCTCCGCCGCCCTCCAAGCCGGACCACAGCCTGAAGCAGAGCGCCTGCGTCGACCCCGCGGCATCAGACGGCAGGAATACTTCCTGATGGTTGCTGTCGACCCCTTGGTAGGGCTCGCCGTTCAGATAGAGCAGCGCCTCGAATCCGCCGCAGTTGCCTGCGCCTGTCTTGCCGAAATCGAATAGCCCTAACATTCTCCGGCCGGCCCACTCGGCAGGTATCGTTACGTCGGCCGTCAGCCACAAGTACAGATCCCTGCCCTTCCAACGTTCGCCGAGGGCGAGCGTCGTCGTCTCGCCTTGACCCGGGCCGGGCGGCCTTGTGCCGTTCAGTCCCTCCGAATCCGTCCGTGCCATGAAGCGTTCGATCGGGATCGCGTCGCGATAGCGATGCGGTTCAAGCTCGGCGATGCGCGCTTGAAGCTTCTCCTCCGTCCAGAACATTCCGCTATTCCTCCTGGGCATCCGCCTTGGTTATCATCTATTCGTCCTGCTCTCGCAGGATTCCACAGTCATGCAGTACGATAGTACGCCCGTCTTCTGCAGGATGCGTGCCGCAATCGAGGCCAGCGTAATAGGGGGGATAAGCGGCAGCTCCTGCTCCTCGAACTTCACCGCATACGCGTCTTCGACCCGGGAGACGAGATGCCGGATGCGCGGCGAATCCATCCCGGCGGCCAGCATATCGTCATCGGCCTCCAAGCGCTCCAGCAGCCGTGAATCCGGCGAACAATCCGCCGCAAGCTGCCGCAGCACTTCGACAATGTCATCGCTCAACTTCATTGTCATTCCCCCTATGCCGTTATCCTCCGGCAGTCGCTAGCCCTTCGCAGCCGTCCTTGCGAGCTCCAGCTCGATTCTCACTGGCGCGCCTTGAAGCGCGAACCGCAAGAATGCCACTCGTTCTCCGATCAGCTTCGTCTCGACGCCTTCCGTGCACGACCGCACCTCGTAGCCGCGCAGGTCGTCCCAATACGTGAGTCCGAACGGCTTCGGCGTCGTATAGCCGATCTCGAACGTCATTCGGATGCCATCCTCCGTCTTCTCGTATCCGCTGACATAAACTTGCGGCACGGCCTCTTCGAACTCGCTGCCCATATCGCCCTTGCCGACGTAATTGCGCAGACGGTCCGGCGCGACCGCGCCGTCGACGAATGCCATCTGGCATTCATGGTCGTAGTAGAGGAACGTATCCGGCCACGGACCTGCAGCGGTCCCGCCCAGCGTCATCGTATATTCATTCACGGCCGGGCGAATCAAGGTATCCTTCGTCAGCATGTAGGACGGAGCGGTTAGCTCGTTCCGCCCGTGATAAGCCTCGATCGCAAGCGGCAGCGTCGTGATCGTAATCGGATATTGCGTGATATATGCGAAGAACAGGTCCAGCATGCCCGAGCATTCTTCGACGTGGGAAGCCGGGTATACGGCGAACCGCTCGGTATATTCCATCTCGTGGCTCTCCTGCTGCTGCAGGAAATGCACTTGCTCGTTATGCGCCGTATTCGCTAAATAATCGTTAAACATGTTTTTCCAGTATTCGATGTCGTCGCCCGTGCATAGTCCCGCCCGCAGCACATCGTTCGGATCCGAGGAATAGATGCAGGGGCTTCCGGAATGGTACGTCGCATTCAAATCGCGGGCTGTCCATTCGCTGGCGACAAGCTTGCCTTGGCCCGGTCCCGGATGCGGCGCCTTGAAGCGCTTGCCGTCGATGTACCAAGATCCCCATGGAATCCCTTTATGCGTAATGTCGTCCCACCAGGTCTGCTCCCAGCAGTATCCCCATACGCCATGAAAGCCCTGCTGCTCCGCGACTTCCAGGAAGTCGTTATAGATTCGGCCGCGCGCGACGATCTTCGTCTTCGCCCACGGATAATGCTGTTTCAACACGCGCCAGCCTTGCTCCAATGCCTCTCCGAGACGCTGCTTGGCCGTCTCCGATTCGTCGGCATAATAGTTGGCCTGCAGAATCACGTCATCGCCGTACTGCTCATGCCAGCTGCAGATTCGCTCTGCCAGCACCGGAGCCGATCCCGCATTCACGATCCACGTGACGGGAATCCCATGCTTGTGTGCGATTGCGGCCGTCCGGTCGATCCCGTCGATCGCGATGCCATGCCCCCAGCTCTTGTCGACATGCGTCGCGTAACTGACGAACGTATAGATCAAATTTTCCGGTTTCACGTCAGGCATTCCCCTCTGATTCATAGTAAGTAGCAGGAAGTCGAAGAGCCTCCCGGAGGAGACTCTTCGAAACCTAGTCGTCACGCGTCTTACTTGTTATCGGCCCACCAAGCGTCGATCTGGGCTTGCAGCTCTGCAGCAACCTTTTCAAGGCCGCCATCCTTCAGCTTCGCGTTCCGCTCGTCAAGCAATTTCGACGGATTCGGTACGGCGCCCGTAGTCAGCGTCTTGTATTCGGTTACAATACCGGTCAGTTGGGCAATCTCGTTCTTCACGTTGGTATCGTCGAAGACGAAGCCCATGAGCGGGAAGCGTACTGCTTCTTCGTTGAACTTCTGCCAGTTGATATACAGGTCGTCAGGCTGGCCTGGCTTCAGGTAGTTCAGCATCTGGCTGCCGATGACCCAGAACAGCGCCGATGCGCCGTAGCCGGAATCCGCGATCGGCTCGATGCGGTTGTCGCCGACTTTCTTGTAGTGCTTGCCTTCGATGCCATGGACGATCAGATTGACCACGTAAGGGTCGGTATGAAGGTAATTCAGAACCATCATGGCACGTTCCGGATCCTCAGACGTTCTCGAGATCGAGAACATGGAGCCAGCGGCCAGATCCGTTGTAACGATTGGTTCCGTCACGACATGCGATACATAGTCGAACTGGTTGTTATCGGCAATCTTCGTCTCGATGTCGGAGCCCGGCTTCCATACCCCGGACGACATCCAGAGCTTGCCTTGACGGCGCAGGTCGGCAGCGTTCGTCTTGCTGGTCGCCGCGTCTGCGTTAATGTAGCCCTTCTCGTAATATTTACGGAACAGTTCGAATTCGCTCTTGTTGATCGCGACAAGCTCAGGATCCAGAATCGTCTTGACCTTCATCTCGGATGCGGTGTAGTCGACGAAGAACATCTGCGTCTTGCCTGGCGTCGGTCCGACCGGACGATAGTTGGAATTCGTCTCGAAACTCATGTGGATGCCGCCGCCTGTGTTGCCCGATCCTCCGCTTAAGTAGAGGTTGGTCAGACCTGGCTCCTCTTTGCTGATCTTCTCGTACCATGGCTCCAGATCTGCCCATTTGTTAATGGTCTCGATCGGAATTTGGTACTTGTCTACGATATCCTTCCGGTACGTGAACGATTGGCCTTGCGTGATTTCTTTGTTCGTCGGAACCGCATACAACTTGCCTTTCAGGCGCGGCGCCTCCAGGTAGAGCGGGTGAATCGAGTCCTTGATGCCTTGACCGTGCTTGTCGAGCAGCTCGTCAAGCTCCAAGAATGCGCCTTTCGTTACATTGCCGAAATAGTTGAGCCACGAAGCCGTGAACACCAGGTCCATCTTCTCGCCGGTATTCATCATCAGTTCCGTACGGTTCTGATAATCGCTCGCCGCGATCGGCATCAGCTTGACGGTGGCGTTGATTTTCTCCTTGAAGAATTCGTTGAGCTTCTCTTCAACCAAGGCAACGTCCGCTTCCGGCGTGCCGAAGTATACGATCGACACTTCGTACGGGTCGAGCTGGGCTTTCTCGTCGACCGGCTCTTTTGCCGAATTATTCGCTTTGTCATTCGTTTCGGTCTTCGTATTCGTTGTATCGCCTGTGTTCGTCTTGTTGTTTCCGTTGTTCGATGAACCGCAGGCTTGCAGCACGAGCATAGCCGAGAGCATGACTGCCATCGCAACGAGGAACAGCTTTCTTTGTCTCATTCGTTTGTAACCCTCCTATGATAATAATAATATAGTACGGCTCGCGGCCTGGCCATTAGTCGCTTGCCGGAACTACCGATGGTAGAGGTCAGCCCTTGACTGCGCCGACGGTTAACCCTTTGACAAAGTACTTCTGGAAGAACGGGTAGACGAGCAAGATCGGCCCCATGCAGACCACGGCCAGCGCCATCTGCAGCGATTCATCCGGCAGATTGCTCATCAGCTCCGGATTCTGCGCAGCCAGCTGAACGTTGTTGCGCAAATACTGGACGTCGTTCAACACGCGCAGCATCAAGTACTGAAGCGGGTATTTATCCTCGGTACGAATGAATAGCAAGGAATTGAACCAATCGTTCCAGAACAAGATCGTGCCCAAGAGCGCCATCGTTGCCATGACGGGAAGCGACAACGGCAGGACGATGCGGAAGAAGATGCGGAATTCGCCTGCTCCGTCGATCCTTGCGGATTCGATCAATGCGGGATGGATGGTAGCCTGGAAGAACGTCCGCATAATGATCACGTTAAACGGTATGATAAGCAGAGGAAGCAGCAGCGCCAAGTAGGTATCCAATAAACCGAGTACCTGCGTGAATACGATGTATTTGCTCACCACTCCTCCGCTGAACAGCATCGTGAAGAAGAGGAAGAAGGTAAAGAAGGTGCGGAACGGATAGTCTTGGCGCGAGATCGGATAGGCATACATCGCCATCAGAATGACGCTTAATATCGTTCCGACCACCGTGACGCCTATACTGATCGAGTAGGCTCGCACGATCGTTCCGTAATCCTTGAATAAGCTCTCGTAAGCGACGAGTGAGAATTTGGACGGGAAGAACCGGTAGCCCTCATTCACCAAGGCATCGATATGGGTGAACGATACGACGATAACCAGAACGACCGGCATCACGCATGCTAGCGAGAGTAGGATGAAGCCTGCGTTCAGAAGCACTGCCGCGAATGGCGAGATCGCGTTCTCCCGCCGGCTTAATGTACTGCTCATACTTACCACCTCAAGTCATAGTCTAGAAAAGGATGTTCAAAAAGCCCGCTTGCGATCGTGATGTTTCTCGAGAAGCTTATTCGACTTCGAATCTTGAACGCTGGCGAAAAGCATATGCCTCCCGATGCTGCGTTTCCTACGGAAACGCTTGAGCTCCTCACTTTCTACCATCGTCCAACCTTCTCGACGCTGACAATCGATCTTTTTGAACACGTACTAGAAAAGCGCTTGCTCCGAGTTGATTCTTCGCACAGCAGAGTTCGTAAGCAGCACCATGATGAATCCAAGCACGGACTGTGCCAGGGCTGCCGCGGATGACATGCCGATATCGTTCAGTTCGATCAGCACGCGATAGACGTAGGTATCGACTGTGTCCGTAACGGGGTACAGCGCGCCCGAATCCATCGGTACTTGGTAGAACAAGCCGAAGTCGGTATTGAAGACGCTTCCCATCGACAGAATGGTCAAGATGACGATAATGGGCTGAATGAGCGGCAGCGTAATATGGACGGTCTGCTTCCACTTCGTTGCCCCGTCGATCACGGCCGCTTCGTAATATTCATTGTCGATGCCGGCAATTGCCGCAATGTAGATAACGGCCCCGATTCCGACGTTCTTCCAAGCGTTGACCAAGACCAGAATGTACGGCCAGTACGCCTTCTCCGAGTACCAGTAGACCGGATCTACGCCGAACCAATCCAGCACCGAAGAATTCAGGAATCCTTTATCCGGATTCAGGAAGCCGTAGACCAAGTAACCGACCACGATCATGGACAAGAAGTACGGCATGATCAGGAAAGTCTGATACGACTTGGCCAAGCGGCCGCGAAGCTCATTGATGGCAATGGCGATGGCGACCGATACGACCGTATTGAACACCATGAATGTCAAGCTGTACAGCACCGTATTGCGCGTAATCCGCCAGAGCGAACCTGAATTGAACAGGAATTCGAAGTTCTTGAAGCCCACCCAAGGGCTTCCGAACAAGCCGTCGATGTAGTTGATATTCTTGAATGCTATGAACACCCCGAACATGGGCAGATAGCTGTTCACGATCAGCACAGCCAGGGCCGGAACGAGCATGATCGTCAGAAACCGATACTTCCACAGTGAATGGATGAATAGCGCGATCCCTGTCCTCTCTCTCACATGTGTCCTCTCCTCTCTATTGATCTCAGTATAGGTCAGCCCCTTGTCCAATACGATGATCTATTCCTATATCAGTGTGATGTAATCGAGGAGGTGCTTAACCGCTGGCGATTCATGCCATTAACCGTACATCCGCTTAATGGTTCATGACGCAAAAAAAACCGTTATCCCTTGTCGGATAACGGCTGTCAGCCTTCGGTTCTAGTCCTGAAACCATTGTCTTCGGGTCAGCGCGGACCACTCCATCTGCCCGAACAACGTCTCGAACCGATTCGCCCACAAATGGTCCCGCATGCAGCGCCTCTGCCCCGCCCTCGCGATGCGTCCGGCTTCTTCTTCATGCTCGATATAATACCGGAGCTTGCTTACAAGCTCTTCCTCGTCGCGATACCCAACGATTTCGGTATCATATTCGAAATAACGGCGCATCTCGTCAAAATATTGCGTGAACAGGAGCCGGCCCGTTGCCGCTGCCTCGAATACGCCAACCTTCACGTTCGTATGTCCTGCACCGGTTCCCGGAAAATTGATCATGCACCGCGTCGAATACGCCGCACGGAACCAAGCTTCGCCGCTGACAGGTCCCATCGAGCGCCAAGGCCAGTTTTTCCCGTAGAACCGGATGTTGAACTCCGCAGCCAATCGGGCGGCCAGCGCCAGCCGGTCAGGCCGCGCATGGCCGATTATCGCGGCGTCGCAGCGAAGTTGCTCCGATGCGTCCCGAGGCTCGAAGTAAGAGCGGTCCACCGCAAAGGGCATGAATCGAATGTTCTCGTGCCCCCGATCCCGATAGCGCTCCAGCGCTTGCAGCGCATTCGTCGTATGAACATCGAAGCCATGCGAATAAGCAGAGACGGTCGGAAACACGTCGGGATCGCTCAATGTAATCCCGACGACTGCCGAATGCCGCTTCAGCCTCTCCAGTTCTTCGCTCGAGAAGGTCAGTCCTCCCGCGCATACGATGACCGCGTGAGGCCGGAAGCGCTCAAGATCGCGCCATATGCGCGACAGCCGCACATACACCGGCCCGTTCCCCCCTAGGCGCCGCTCAGGGTTGTACAGATGCGATAGCTTGCCCGTCAAGTTGATGTATTGCACCCGGCAGCCGGCCTCTTGAAGACCGTTCAGCATGCTTCTCAGAATTTCGCTCACGCCGGGCACATATCTGCATACATAGCTCACGCGAAGCTCATTCAGGCGCGGGCCGTCCCCCACTTCCGTTCACCCCCGCAACCGGGCCCTCCAGCCCAGCGATCCTCCGCAGCATGCGTCCGTTCAGTTCCGCACGCGCCCGGAGCGGCTGCAGGCGCCCAAGCACCTTCGCGCGGAACTGCTGCGGCGATCGCAGCACTTCCTCCGCCTTGCCGAGAATGCCTTCAAGCGTCGCCTCCTCTAGCCGCATGCATAGTTCAGGCAGCTGCATGTCTTCGTAGAATTGGCCGACCTTCGGATCGTAGGCTATCCCGATGGCCAGTGTTCCCCCGTTCATTGCCATAATGGAGGCATGCAGCCGCATGGCGACCATGAGATCCAGCGTCCCGAGATATCGCTGCAGCTCGATTGGCGGCATGTCGTAACGCACCACCTCCACGCGGTCGCTGTCCAGCTGCTCTGCCAATGCCTCCGCCAGCTTAACCTCCTGCATGCTGACGTTATACGGCAGCACGGCTATCGTGGCCCCGTGCTCGCGAATCCATGCCTTTGCCGCTTGGGCCATCTGCGCGTACAGCCGTTCGCTACGCGTCTTGTCATACGGCCAGCGCCGCAGGTTGATGCCGATCTTCGGCGGCCGCGACGGGCCGCCGGATTCAGCCGAGGCGTCCGGCCGGGCATATCCCATGTCCAAGAGCAGGGCCGGATCGGCCGTCAGCTCCGTTCGCGCGACGCCCATCTCGAGCATGAAGGCGCAGGACGCGCGATCGCGTACCGTGACGGCGTCCGCAAGCCCGGCAATCCAAGCTGCCGCATTGCGCCCTTCCGCCGTACGGAAAGGTCCGATGCCTAGTGCATAGAGCACCACCTTAATGCCCATCGTCTTGGCCAGAAAAATCGGCGTGCTGTAATAGCCGATCGCTCCCTGTTGATTGCGGTAGGATTGATTCGTCTGAAATAAATTCAAGGCTTGAAAGCCGGAGTAGTCCTGCAGCAGCCCTCCGCCGCCGATGATGACGACGTCGCTCTTGGCAATGGCATTCTTGATCTGCAGCAGATCAAAGCCGAAAATCGTATGAATCCGTTGAGGACCGAAGTAGGCGCGCATCGATTTGCTGCGGACCGAGACCGTAATGACCGCCTCGTCGTCGATCCTGGTCAACTCGTCGATGAGCGCATGCAATATTGCATCGTCGCCTGCATTCCCGGCACCGTAAAAGCCGTGAACGAAATAGTGCACCTTCGTAACTCCCCCCTTCGCTCGATGCCCGATTAGGCCTTGCATGCGGCAAGCGTCGATCGGTCGCTTCATGCTCACAACAGGTTATGCCTGTCAGCTATGGATGCCCCTAGCGAATACCCATTGTCCCGATAGAATGGACGGTTGTACCTTTCTTCCGCGCCTCCGCCGCAGTACACTAATCCGAATCCATCAGGAGGTGTCACCGCGTGGTTAAACCAAAGACAAAGTGCCTCGTCCCAAAAACGAAACGGACGAAGACGAAAAGACGCTGCTGTCCCGCCAAGAGCAAGAAAGCGAAATTGCGCGGCCGCAGAGCGACCGCCAGGCAGTCAAGCACTGCCGCCCCGGTCATCCATATCCCGCCTTATCCGGAGACAATCGTGCAGGTGCCTCAGGACCCGCCGCCAGTCATTAATCTGCCTGCTCCTGCCGTGCACATAGGCGCACAGAACGTTACTGTGCCGGAGCCGGTCGTTCAAGTGATTACGCAGCCGAACGCGTCGGCATCCGAGCCCCTGCAGAGCGCGCTTGCGGCCTACTTGAGCGACGAGGGCGGCATAACCTTGTTTACGCAGGGCAGCTCCGAGCAGTCGGTCCTGAATCGGAGCGGCGTGCTGCGCGAGCTTCGCCCCGACGGACTTGTCGTCCTCGAGCCGGCCGAAGCCGTACCGGGCGAATATTTGTATTATGCCGCGCAGCAGCTCGTCGGGTTCCATTACCCGCGTTATCAGGGGTAGATGATGGGAAAAGGAAGGAGGAGGAATCGATGGCAGACATCTTCCTGTTAAGAGGAGACAATAGGTATTCCAAAAACGGATGCTCGGTCAGCATTGCGAGCGGAAGCGCCAATGCCCCAGTCATCCAGCTGGGGACGGAAATGACCGCCGCACTGGAACTGTTGATCAATGCGGGCTTTGAAATCCGCTATGCGGACGCGGATCCGGTCGGCTTCAGCTATACGCTGGTGCGTGCATCCGCCCCGCCGGATCCGATCGATTACTTCAAGGGCCGCCTTGGGGAGCAAATAACCGTTGAAACGGATGCCGGCGCAGTCTCGGGGATATTGACCTTCGTCGGCTCCGATGTCATCCAACTGGAAGAAGCGACCGGCGATACCGTGTTGGTCCCGATTTCAGCCATCATAGCCGTCTATTAAGCCAACCTTGTCAATAGGAGGTATCGCCATGAGCTTCGAACAGCTGCTTGCGGGGTATATCGGCCGCTCCGTCGAAGTCTTTTTATCCAATACGTTTTACGCCGGCCGGCTGCTGTCAGTCGGAACGGGATTGTTCACCGTCGAAGTGTCCGACACGACTTACTATGCGCCGGTCGAGCAAGTGACTGTATTCGCCGACCAGGTATCGTTCGTACGGATTCTAGCTTAAGTCGATTCCTTGGGGTGCGTCTTCGCTTCACCCTCCGGTCTGCAATAGCGCTTCGCGGCCCATCGCCCCCAATCTTCGTACGCCTTGGAATGGAGCCGCGTCACGCTGGCCGGCCGCATGCGTCGGTGGTACAAGAGCGCTGGAATGTATTTCAGCTCATACTGCCGCGACAATCGCGCGATGACGTTCATATCCTCATACAGTCTCCCGCCGCTGGGGTCATCCGTCGGCCACCCGCCGATCGCGCGCAGCGCATCGGTTCGGTACATACGCGGGATTAGAGGGGCACCGGCAATCAGCATGGCGCGCACGTCGACCGATTGGCACGATCTGACGTATCCCTTAAGCACGAGCTCCCGATTGCGCCGTTCTTGCCACTGCATGTAGTCGCCGTACCACAGCGCCGTCCGAACGCCGGATTCGGTTTCCGCGCTCAGCAGTTGGGACAGCGCGCCCGGCGGCAGCCAATCGTCCGCATCCAGCTCCAGCAACAGCCTTCCTCGAGCCGCCTTAAGCGCGAGATTCAGCGCGTGCGCTTTGCCGCGATTGGCACCGCTGCGGAGAACCACGATTCGATCGTTGTCCGGCAGCAGGGAGAGCTTGCGCTCCGTATCGTCGTCGGAGCCGTCGTTCACCACGACTAGCTCCCATCGGCGGCTGCTTTGCCGGATCACGCTGCGCGCCGCCCACAACACATAGTCTGCCGCATTATAAACGCACAGCGCGATACTGATCTCCGGTTCTTGGTCGTCTACCGGCAGAGCAGGCGCCGGCCCGAGGAGAGGACGCACCGCCGCAAACTCTTCATCTTGTTTGCGCCATGCGGCAAGGCGGCCAGGCGGGGGGCGCCAACTCGCGCAAGGTTCGCATAGCCCATGATGCATCAACTTCGCTTGCAGCCACCCGTCCAGTTCCGCGTACCGGCCGAACGGCAGCTCGTCAGCGCCCGGGAACAAGCGAACCGTGCCGGCAGCCGTAGCCGATAATAGGTCCAGATGCCATAGCGTGATCCCCAACAGCTCGGACTCGCCGGTTTCATGCGCCCGCCTGTCCGTATGTTCGGCCGGAAGCAACCGCACCCAGCCGAGCCGTTCGCGCCGCAATCGCTCCATCCAGCGCTCCAGCGTTATGCGGAGTTCGGGAAGCAGCGCGGATCCTGCCGGCAGCGTAACCAGCCAATCCTCCCGTTGGCGGCTTAATCGGCGATTCAAGCCGGCGAAAGAAAGCTCCGCGTCGGACAGCGCAGCCGCTTCGGGAAACAGCTCGCCTGCAGCCTGTGCCGTACGGCGGGTCAGCCTAACGTTATCGTCCAGCGACCAGGCGAACACCAACATTGCAATCAGCCCCTTCCGTTGCCGCTTGGAATGACCGCTCGCGAGCCGCGGCATACAGAACCAATGTATGCCGGCAATTGCCCCCCTGCTATTGCCGCACTCGGCTGTTATGAAATCGGAGAGGAGGTGTCTCGATCGGCGATGGCCACGATCATCTATGCGCCGGCAATCGATTGGAGCTTCATGAAGCAGCGGCCCCAGCAACTGATGACGCAGCTGGCACGGCATGGTCACCGCGTGTTCTATTGCAACCGGACAGCTTCCTCGCGGGATCCGGAGGAGCTGATGCCCGGACTCACGCTCGTGCACGACGTTGAACGCTGGCTTGCGGAGTCGCGTCACGGGCCGACCTTCGGGAAGCCGGTCATCCTGTGGTGCACGATGCCGCATGCCGCGCGAGAACTTGGGCGGTACGCCCCCGATGTCATCCTCTATGATTGCTCGGACGAATTTCCCGAATGGGCCCTATACGAACGGGAAATGCTCGCATGCGCGGACGCAGTCATCTGCTCGTCGGAACGCTTGGAACTGCGGATTCGGAAGATACGCCCGAGCGGTCGCATCGCGGTTGTCCGCAACGGCTATGATCCGGAGCTGGCCCTCCATCTTGAAGACGAAGCCATGCAGCCGCATCGCCCTATCGACCTGCCCGACGGCAAGCTGATCGGCTACATCGGCGCATGGGCGCCATGGGTCGATGCTGCGCTCCTTCTCCGACTAGCTCGCAGCCTGAGCGACAAGGAACGAATCGTCGTCATCGGTCCGGAGTTCGGCCGCAAATTCATCCGCCACGAACGGATCGCTTATCTCGGCCATAAGCCTCACGCGATGCTGCCCGCATATCTGCGAAGCTTATCCGTCTGCTTAATTCCGTTCAAGCCGAATCTGGTCACGCTGGCCGCCAACCCGGTCAAGGCATACGAATACGCAGCCTCCGGTAAACCCATCGTATCGACGGACTTGCCCGAATGCGCGCGGATGGCGCCTATCGTGGACATCGCATCGAGCGCCGATGCTTATGTCCGCGCCGTGAAGCGCCGGCTGCATGATCCTGGTGACGCTGACGCACGACGGCATTATGCGCTCAGCCATACCTGGCGGCACCGGTATCAGCAGCTCGAATCCTTCCTGCCGGAACTTCGGCAGTCATTCTAGCGTCTCCGTTGAACGCGCGAACTCCGGCTAAGCGCCGGAGTTCGTTGTCCCTGCCGTTGCATGCTCTTGCAGCGGCAGCGTGATCACTGCCCGAATGCCTCCTCCGTCTCGCGGAGCATATCGAAGCCCGTACGCTTCGCCGTAGTGCAACTGAATGCGCTGATTGACGTTCCGGATGCCGTAGCCCTTATCGTCGACTTCACCACGAACGATCCGCTCCAGGCGCTCCATGTCGACCGGCAGGAAGCCGTTATCCTCGACGATCATCTCGACCGCGTCAGCTGCGCGCCGAATTCGGATCCAGATCGCGCCTTCTCCGTCCATGCTGCTGACGCCATGGAAAATGGCATTCTCGACGAGCGGCTGGAGAATCACTTTCGGCGTCGTGCAGGTCAGCACCGTATCGTCGATCTCCCAGAACACCTCGAAGTTGTCCGGATACCGCTTCATCTGCAGGCGGCTATAAGCTTGTACATGCTCGACTTCTTCCCCGATCGAGATCATCGTCTTGCCCTTGCTGAGGCCGATGCGCAGCAGCTTGGACAAGTCCTTGACCATATCGCCTACATCCGCATTGCCCTTATCAAGCGCATACCAATAGATGGAATCCAGCGTATTGTACAGGAGATGCGGCGTGATCTGCGAGTGCAGCGTTGCGAGCTCCGTCTCCTTCTGCTGAATCTTCATCAAGTAATTCTCCTCGAACGACCGGTCCAGCCTTCGCATCATCCTGAGAAAAGCGCCGTACAGAATGCCGAATTCATCCGAACGCAGCATGTCTTTGTCCATATCCAGATTGACTCCGGGTTCATAAATTTTGGTAATGGATACGAGCCGATGCAGCGGTTTCACGATGATCCGCAGCAAATAGAGGACGAACAACAATACAAGCGCCAGATAGACGACCGATACGGCCATGATGACCCACTGGAATACCGACTGGCTGCCCGTAATCGAATCGAGCGGGACACGGTAGACCAAGCGCGTGTCGAACGCGCGCTCATAGGAGAACGCATACAGCCATCGCTCTCCCTCCTGATTGGCGAAGAAGTAACCGGATGACCCCTTCATCGCGGATTCGGGCACGCGATCCGCCGTGATCTCGGACGATCCGACATGGATGAGCAGTTCATTCAGGTCGTTAAATAAATATTTGTCGGCATTGTCCGGCAGCGCGACGGACACCAAGTCCCTGGTCAGCCACACCTCCAGATTGGAGACGAGCAAGAAGCCCGTCACATCATGATAGTTCTGGGTGTTCAAGATGCTTCTAACGAAGCTGATATTCACGGGCCCGTCCTTCGTGCCGATCAAGCGGAACGCGCCTGCGCCTCGCTTGCGAATGGCCTGCTCGACCCATTCGGGATAGTCGGCGACTTCACCGTCCATATACTTGAAGCCCCGGTCCTTGTTCGACAGGTCGATCAGCGTCCGCTTCCCTTCCTTATTCATCATATACAGCGTATAGGCCATGCCGTCGGAGGACCAGCTCTCCAGAATATCGTCGGCTTGCTTAATCTCGCTAAGCGTCTCGATATTCATCCAGAATGCGTTAGGCCCCGATAGATCGAGCATATGATTGTCCAGGAACGTGATCGTCTTATCGTTCACGGCAGACATCGATTTCTCGATCGTGGCATGATTCTGCTTCACCAGCTGGAGCATCGTCCGCCCTACTTCATCCTGCATCGACTCGGCGGTCTTGTAAGCCGATATCCACCCCACGACAAGGAAGGGGCCGACGATGAACAGCGCGAACGCCAGCGTCACCTTGTATTTCAGCTTCAGCCTTAGCCCCCCTGACCTTCCTTGCGATAGTCGGCAGGACTGATCCCGGCGTAGCGCTTGAACATCCTGCTGAAGTGCTCCGGAGATTCATAGCCGACCGCGTAAGCGATCTCATAACGCTTCTTGTCCGTCGAGACCAGCAGATGCTTCGCTTCTTCGATGCGAAGCTCAGTGACATAGTCCCAGACGTTCTTCTTCGTCTCTTGCTTGAACAGGTAACCGAGATAAGCGGAGCTGAAATGGACATGTCCGGCAATATCTTGAATCTTGAGCGCCGGATTGCGGTAGTGCTCCCGGATGTAGCCCATGATGCGCGAGAGGATCGTCTTCTCCCGTTCCCTCGCCAGCAGGCGGATCATATGCGCCGCTTCCTCCATATAGGCAGGCAGGCGCCCGATCTTGTCGGCAATCGAGAGATCCTTATAGTAGACATCCGGATCGAATCGGCGCAGCGAGGCGCTGCTGGCATGCCCGTACTCCAGCAGCAGGCCGTAGATTCGATAGACCAGCATGCCGAAGTAGCTGTGTGCCAGCTCATCCGTATGGCCGAGCAGCTGCAGCATGGCGACCAGCTCCGAGATGGCTGCCTCCGGCAGCTCCGCTCCGCCTTCCTTGAAGAGCCGTACGCAATCCTCTACCTTCGCCATCCATTCGACCATATTCAGGCTGTCTTGCGCCGCGATGTCCTCATAATAGAACACCTTCTGTCCGGGATGCAGCCTCTTCCATTCGGCAGCCATATTCGCTTCTTCCATCAGCTTGGCTAACATGGTCGTGTCGTCGCGCAGCGTGCTCATCCCGATCGTTGCGTCCACGTTCAAGTATTGCTTGAGGTTCATCGAGACATGTTGGCCGACGAGATGGAGCTGCGTCTGCAATTGACGCCGCTGCTCCGCTCCCTCCGGCGATTTCACTTGAATGATCCCGATCAGCTCGTTGCCGAAGCCGTTGAACGTAAGCCCTTCCCACTCGGATAAGCTCTCCGTTAATAAATTCAGCGCCGCATATTTCAATAATTTACGATCCTGCAGCATCACTTCCCGGCTGCTGAAGCCGCCATGGCTAAGGTCGAGACGGACGGCGACGACGCCGAAGTAGGGACCCTTGACCTCGCCGCCCAATTCGGCCAGCAAGTCTTCATGCTCCTTCTTCGACAGCCCTCGCTCCGTCACAAGCTCCATTAGAATCTCTTGGCGACGCGCCGGATCGGATATCGCCTTGCTCTGTTCCAGCATGGTGCGCTCAAGGGAACGCTTGCCGATCTCTTCTTTCTCGATCAGGACGCTTCGAACGACGCGCAGCAGCTCTTCCTGATCGACGGGCTTCACCAGATAGTCTCGCGCGCCTAATCGCAGCGATTTCATGGCGAAGTCGAACTTCTCGTGCGCGGAGATGACGATCACGGGGAGATTCGGCTGCTCCATGTAGATCGTCTCCATCAGCTCGATTCCGCTCATCCGGCTCATCTGGATATCGGTCAGCACGAGATCGTATTGGTCCATGCGTAAATAGTCGACGGCCTCGAATCCGTTCAGTGCCGTCTCCACGACGGAGATGCTCAGATCCGAAGCAAGCAGCAAGTTGCGGATACCGATGCTGACTCTCGGTTCATCGTCTACGACCAGAATCTTGTACATGGGCACCTCCTCGGGCGATCCGCGCCTTATAATTTTAACCATTATAATGCCCCCTGCACCCCTTGTCGATGATGTATCGCGCACGAATCATGATCGATAACGAGAAACCGCCTCCAATCTAAGGACTTGCTCAAAAAGATCACAACGATGCTGATATTGCTCATGGTTATGTCTCTATGAATCTACTATTCTATTCCTGTAAGCGATTACGAAGTTAAGGAGGGATGCCGCACTCAGGACCTACGAGCGAATGATTGATTTGTGTTGTCCGTACGTCAGCCAAATCGCATTGCCGCAGTCGCAATTCCAAATTGAAACGGAGGTAATATTATGACAAGCGTCTCCCGCATAGGAGAACGTGCCAAGAAACTTCTCTTGATCGGACTTGGCGCAGCGCTCGTGCTGCAAGCGCTGGTATTGGCGCCAACGCCGTCGCATGCCGCAGTGAAGCCGCTACCGGATCCGAACACCCCGCTAATCTTCGACGACTTCGACAACAACGGCGAATTCAAGCAAGCCTGGCAGAACTGGTGGAACCAGGACGGCGGCACCGGCACCTTCTCGAAAGTGACGGACGGTACGCTCAAGGTCGGCAAGTTCGCGCAGACCCCTACTTCAAGCGCTTCCCAGGCCAAGTTCGAGCCTTGGCACCAGACAGTCGACCTGTCGGGCTATCGTTACCTGAACTTCAGCATGAAGAACCCCGGCTATCCGAATGCCCGCATCCGCATCATTATCCATGACGGCTACAAGAGCCACAATATGACGGCCGGTTACGTGGCGGTTCCGACGACTTGGACCAATACGCAGATCGACCTGGATGCGCTCAGCCCGAAGATCAACAAGAAGAAGATCCGTTTCGAGATCTGGCTGAAGCAGACTTCGACCGGCTATGGCGAAATTCTGATGGATCATATCATCGGCACGACGGACAGCTCGGGCAGCTCGCCTACGCTGTCGGCAAGCCCGCTCACGTCCAACTCGGGCACGATCAACAATCAGAACACGACCTATACGTTCAAGGCGACATACACCGATGCGGATAACAACAAGCCGTACGCGGTGCAAGTCGTCTACGGCGACAA
>JAEZCJ010000150.1 GCA_023433615.1 Bacillota bacterium
CTGTATGATTCGCACGAGATTAAGCGCGGGAAGCCGGCATTGGCTGGACTGCCCGCAACCTATGTAGAAGAAGACAGCGAAGCCGAGACGCTCGAAATCACGATGAAGGACGCCTATTCCGGCCTAAAGGCCGTGCTGACATATACCGTATTCGAGCAATTGGACGCGATTACGCGTTCCGTTCGCCTAAGCAACGACGGTCCGAACGCGATGGAGCTGCTGCGCGCGCTTAGCATGAGCGTCGACTTCGCGAACGATCATTACGACATGCTCCAACTGTCCGGCGCTTGGGCGCGCGAGCGCTACGTGCATAAGCGGCCTCTCGTGCCTGGCTTGCAAGCGGTCGAGAGCCGCCGGGGCTCCAGCAGCCACGTGCAGAATCCGTTCGTCGCGCTGCTCGCCAAAGGCGCCGACGAGGATCATGGCGATGTCTACGGCGTCAGCTTCGTCTACAGCGGCAGCTTCACGGCCGGCGTCGAGGTCGACCAATTCCATTCATCGCGCCTGTTCATGGGCATCAACCCGTTCGATTTCGCATGGCGGCTAGAGCCCGGCGAGTCGTTCCAGACGCCGGAGGTTGTCATGGTGCATTCCGCCGAAGGGCTAGGCGGCATGTCGCGCAAATACCATGACCTGTACCGCACGCGTCTATGCCGCGGCGAGTTCCGCGATAAGGCCAGACCGATCCTCGTGAACAATTGGGAAGCGACCTACTTCAACTTCAACGCGGACAAGATCGAAGCGATCGCTCGCGAGGGCAAGAGCCTCGGCATCGAGCTGTTCGTGCTCGATGACGGCTGGTTCGGCAAGCGGGACAGCGATAACTCCTCGCTGGGCGACTGGTTCGTCGACAAGAACAAGCTGCCGAACGGATTAGAGGATCTGGTCGATCGCGTTCGTAACCTGGACATGCAGTTCGGCCTCTGGTTCGAGCCCGAGATGATCTCGCCGAACAGCGAGCTCTACCGCGCGCATCCGGACTGGTGCCTGCATGTCGAGGGACGCCGACGCACGGAGGGACGCCAGCAGCTGATCCTCGACATGTCCCGCAAGGATGTGCAGGACTACATCGTGAAGACGATATCGGACATTCTGTCCAGCGCGCCGATCGCATACGTCAAGTGGGACATGAACCGCAACATGACCGAGATCGGCTCCGGGCTGTTGCCGGCCGAGCGTCAGCGCGAGACGGCGCATCGTTACATGCTCGGCCTGTACGATGTGCTCGAGCGCATCACGTCGGCTTTCCCGCATGTGCTGTTCGAGAGCTGCTCGGGCGGCGGAGGCCGGTTCGATCCGGGCATGCTGCATTATATGCCGCAGACGTGGACGAGCGACAATACGGACGCCGTATCGCGCTTGAAGATTCAATACGGCACGAGCATCGTCTATCCGATCAGCACGATGGGCGCGCACGTATCGGCCGTGCCGAACCACCAAGTCGGCCGGATGACGTCGCTGGAGACGCGGGGCAATGTCGCATTGTCCGGCAACTTCGGCTACGAGCTCGACTTGACGAAGTTCACGGACGAAGAGAAGGCCGCGGTAACGGAGCAGGTTAAGCTGTACAAGGAGATTCGGCCGCTGGTGCAATTCGGCGACTTCTACCGGCTGGCTAGCCCGTTCGAAGGCAATGTGACGGCTTGGATGTTCGTCTCGAAGGATAAGCGCGAAGCATTCGCCGTGTACGTGTCCGTGCTGCAAGAGCCGTATCCGCCGCTCAGCCGATTCCGGCTGAAAGGTCTGAACCCGGCATTCGATTACAAGCTGGATCTTGACGGGGAAGTATACGGCGGCGACGAACTGCTGCAAGCAGGGCTGCCTACGCCTCAATTCCATGGCGATTATGCCAGCCGCGTGTATCGTTTCCGCGCGGAATAGACAACGGCATGCCATCATAAGCGTTAAGCACCGGAAGCCGCTTTCTTCCGGTGCTTTTCTCGCTGCAGAGATCCATTGATCGGCTGACTGAGCTATGCTAGAGTGATAGTTGCTAGATTCAGGAAGGAGTTTGCCGTCATATGCAGAGATTACGATTCATGTTCCAGCTGTTCCTAAGAGAACCGCTCTGGTTCCGAGTCCTCGTGCTAGCGATGCTGCTCGTATCGATCATCTTCAGCAGCTCCGCTGCATCGGATATTGATTATGCTAACAGCTACGCCAAAATCGCGGCCGCGATCCTCTTTCTCTCCGTCGGGTTAAAGCTGAGGCAGAATAGCAGGCTGCTGATCATTTTCGGCCTGTTGACGTTGTTGAGCCTCTATCTGGCGTGGGACAGCTATAGCACGTCCGGCCAGTAAACGTCACGCATAGTTCCGTTATAACTGAATATTCACACCCACATACGAGCCCAATCGGCTGCTATACGAACATGAAGCATTAACGAAAAGGGGGCGGCAACATGAGCGGCTATAACTGGGAGAACTGTCCGGCTGACGTAAGGGAACAGATCGAAGAAGTACAGCAATTCCTCGTCCGCACATTGAGCGGCAGCTTAATCGGCATCTATGTTCACGGCTCTTTGTGCCTCGGCTGCTTCCAGCCTGCGCACAGCGACTTGGACCTGCTGGTCGTGACGAAGGAACGATTCAACCCTGCGCAGCGCTTCGCGCTCATGAACGGCTTCTTGGCGCTGCATCGAAAGCCCATTCCGTTAGAACTAAGCATCCTGTGCATCGACGAGCTGCGCCCTTGGCAGCATCCGACGCCTTATCAGTTCCACTTCAGCGAGTATTGGCGCGAGCGCTACGAGCAGATTGCCGCGGCGAATCATATCGGCTTCTGGGATTTCCCTGAGACGTGCACCGACGGCGACTTGGCCTGCCACGTGACGCTTACGAGACAGAGCGGCATCCGCCTATGCGGCCCGGACATCCGAGACATTTTCCCCGACGTGCCTGAGGAAGACTTCTGGGATTCGATCGCCTGGGGGGTCGAGTATTACAACAAGCTGGGAGAGGATCAGCTCATGACGGCCGTTCTGTCTCTGCTTCGAATCTGGTCTTATGATGCGGAGCGGATCATCTACTCCAAGGCAGGCGCCGGCGAATGGGCGCTCGATAAGGTGCCGTCAAGCTGTAGGTACATCGTTCATAACGCGCTGGATGCGTATCGGGCCGGGGACGTCATGAAGCCATGCGCCAACGAGGATTTGCTTGAACTGCGGGCCTATGTGGCCGAACGCATGACACGAAGAGCGGAAGCATGAATTTTTCGCGATCCAACGGAATATGATGATTTTCGACAGCGTTTGCATTAGAATAGGTCTAGAGAATACGGATCGACCATTCTAGGAGGTAGACATGCGCCTGCAGACGAGATTCACGATACTTTTATTCGCGGTAGTATTCATAGCAACTGCATTGATCGGCGGCATATTCTACATGAACAGCACGAAGCTCGTGAACGAGATGCTAGGCGAGCAAGCGCTTCAGATTGCGGAACGGACGCGCTCGATGATCGATCCGGCCGAGTTAGTGGCGATCATGGAGAGCGGCGAAGAGAACGAAGACTATCATGCGATGCGCGCGATGCTCGACGAGACGCGCGAAGCTTACGGATTGAAGTACTTATACACGATGCGGGCGATCGAGCAGAACGGCGAGATCGGCTACGAATACGCGGTAGACGGCCAGCCGGAAGGCAGCGATGAGGCGTCGGCGCTTGGCGAGTTAGAGCCGGAGCCGGACGACGGTTTGATCGCGCTGTTCGAGACCGGCGAGGCGCAGAAGGGGACCTTAACCTACACGGAAGCGTACGGTCCGCTGCTTACGACCTACGTGCCCGTACATAATGCAGAAGGCAAGCTAATCGGCGCAGTCGGCGCCGACTATAACGCGGATCGGGTCTATGCGCTGCAGGAGTCGAACTTGCGGAATATGCTCCTGATTGCCGGCGCTCTGCTGTTGGCTGCTCTCATTGCGGCCTACTTGCTGTCGCTGCTGTTGACGCGTCCGTTGAAGCAGCTGACGAGGCAAGTCGAGCTTGCCGGACAGGGCGATCTGACCGTGACGGTCGACGTGTCGCGCAAGGACGAGATCGGCGTCCTGGCGAATGCATTCCGCCAGACGATGGACAGTCTGCGGCAATTCATCGGCGTCATGCAGCGTAACGTCAAGCAGTTGGAGCAGTCCGTGAGACTGCTCCAGGACAGCTCCGGCGAGTCGAAGACGCGCAGCGAGCGGATCGCGACGGCCATGCAGGAAGCTGCGGCAGGCGCGGAAATCCAGATTCAGCGTGCAAGCGAGTCCTCAAAATCGCTCGAAGAGGTGGCTGCCGGCATCGGACGGATCGCGGAAGCTTCGGGAGAAGTGGCCGAATCGTCGAGCCAATCGCGCGAGGAAGCGGAGAAGGGCAGCGCATACGTGCAGCATGTCGTTAACCAAATGGGGACGATTCGCGGATCCAATGAGCAGCTGCGTCAAGTCGTCTCGGCGATGAACGACCATTCGCGCGCCATCGATCAAGTCGTGGTAACCATTGCGGCGATCGCTTCGCAGACCAACATTCTGGCACTTAATGCCGGCATCGAGGCTGCGCGGGCAGGCGAGCACGGACGGGGATTCTCGATCGTCGCGAGCGAGATCCGCAAGCTGGCCGAGCAGACGGCCGCATCGAGCGAGCAGATTACGGCCATGATCGGCTCGGTGCAAGAAGAGACGAATCGCGCCTCGGCGATGATGGAGGATGCGGTAACCGAAGTGCAGCAAGGGGAAGAATTGGCCGTTCGGGCCGGCAGCGCGTTCGATGTCATCCTGGCGGAAATACGCAAGGTCGACGAACAGATCGCGGAGGTATCCTCTGCATCGGAGGAGCTCGCCGCGAGCACGGAGGAAGTGTCGGCTTCCGTATCGGAGGCGACGGATATCGTGAACCAGTCGGCTGCGCATTATGCCGGCGTTGCCGAGGCCTCGCAAGAGCAGCTGGACCGCGTGGCCGGCATCAATGCAGAGGCGGAGACGCTGCAGCGCATGGCCGGAGAACTGAGCGAATTAATACGCAGTTTCAAGATCTAGCGTCGAGAGTCAAGCAAGCTCGAGAGCTGCCGCAACCGGCATGCGCTCGGGCTTGTGTCATGAATATGCCGCATTATGGCAATAGAACGGATAAGGCAGAGGGGATTGGACACGAATGATTGTATGGGAGAAGAGCGGCATCACGGTTGTCAAAAGCGCGTTGTTCGAGACGTTATCGGCCATTGTCCAGACAGAGGAGCTTGTGCTCGTCGTCGATCCTTGCTGGCTGCCGAGAGAGGTGCACTGGATTCGCAGCTACGTTGACCGGCATCGAGGCGGCAGGCCGCTCTATCTGCTCTTCACGCACTCCGACTTTGATCACGTCATCGGCTATCGCGCTTTTCCGGAGGCAAAGGTTATCGCAAGTCAGTCGTTCCGGGATCGAACGGCTGCCGAGAAGGAAGCGGTCATCGAACAGATCCATGCCTTCGATGACGACTATTATATTACGCGCGATTATCCGATTGCCTATCCCGAGGTCGATATTGCGATCGGGACGGAAGGTGAGCAATGGAAAGCGGGCAATACGGTACTGACTTTCTACCAGGCTGCCGGCCACAATGCCGACGGGATGATGACCGTGCTGGAGCCAGGCGGGCTGCTAATCGCCGGCGATTATTTGTCCGATGTCGAGTTCCCGTATATTTATCACAGCAGCACCGAATACGAGCGTACGGTCGGCAAGCTGGATCAGATCTTAACTGAGCATCGCATTCAACTGCTCATGACCGGCCATGGCAATGTGACGGCCGACCAGGACGAGATGAAGCGCCGTCAGCAGGCTTCGCTGGCTTATATTCGTGAGCTGCGTGAGGCAGTCGAGGCAGACGATCTGGCTAAGCTTGATGCCATGATAGACGGTCATGCCCATCCGAGGGCGAAGCGTAGGTTCCATCTGGCCAATCAACGCTTGATCGAGCAGGAATTGCAGTCCCGCCGCTTGGAATAATAGCCATGCTGCAACATTCTGAGCGGAGCTGCGTCCATTATGACGGAGGTGTTGTTCAACATGAATACACGGAGAAGACAATGGCTGGTCATCGCAGCCCTGGCAGCGACGATGGCTCTTACGGCATGCGCCGACAACAACGAGACGCCGCCGCCCGCGAACGGGAACGAGTCCGCGCAAAATAACGGAGCCTCGAATGATACGGCGTCGGACAACGGAAGCGATGCCGATCAAGCGCCGGCCACGATTCAAGGGACAGGTCAATACGTCGGGCAGATCGACTCGCATTCGATCGAGATCGACGGGCCGGAAGGCCCTGCAGCCTACCAGGTGGCGGAGGGCATGGAAGCGGTGCTGGAAGTGCTGAACGAGGGCGATGCCATTACGTTCGAATATTATGAGCAAGCCGTAGAAGGCGATTCATCGGTGAAGCAATTGATTCTGACCTCGCTATCGAAAGCGGCATCCGACGGCGGTGGCTCATCCGGTTCGGCAGGCAGCAAGCTGGATGAACTTCCGGCAACGAAGACGATCGACGTTGAGGTCGAAGGGCAAGTTGACCCTCGCGAAGCGAAGCTCGTGAAGGGAGCCGGCTACGGCTTCTACATGTTCGAGCAATTCTCGTTCGACGCAGCTGCCAACAAGCTCACGATGAACGTCGATCCCGACTATGCGGTCGAGATCGTGAAGATGCCGTCCGACTACAATCTGGATACGCTTCGCGAGGAAGGGGAACAAGAGTTGAAGTCCGTCGGGGAAATCCGCGAGCTCAAGGACGAAGAACTGCATAAGTCGATGCAAGGCGCATCGCTGTTCCTGATCGCCTCGGGCGACGGGCTGACGAAGGAGTATATCGTGAAGGATATCGACGGCACAGGCTACGTATTCAAGGTTAACATGCCGCATCGCGAAGCCTCCGAAGGCTTCGGGCCGCTGGCATTCGCGTCGATCAACTCGCTCGTGAGCGAATAAAAGAAACTTTCCGAACAGCTGCTAGGGCTCATAGAACCCTGGCAGCTGTTTGTGTTTTTCCAACCCACCAAGATGTGGAATATGATATTCTATTCGCATGACAACCGCCAAGAAAGCAATCCCTATTGTATTGATCGTCCTTGGATTAGGTGCCCTAATCGGTGCCTTGCCGTACAGCCTGCCGAAATCCATCTCGCTGCGGCTCGAAGGTCTGGAGTACCGGTTGGGCGATGCCAACAACTTCGATGAGGTGAAGCCAATCGTTCTCGTGATTGATCACCGGGCAGTTGTACGTTGAAGGCGAACGGCTGCCAATATTGAGGGGCTGGCAAGAGGTGTCGCTTTCGTTCGTTGACGACATAAATGGCGTTCCAATCCGTTACGCATACGGCAGTCTATTCGTGAATCGAGATTTCTCGGCATTCACGATCAGCAAATAGGAGAGAGAGACTTCGGATGCCAGTCGTTCTGGCTGGTCATCGGAAGACGGAATGATGGTAACGGCGCCGGCGTCGACGCGGACGGAGGCGATTGAATTATCGAATGAACTGATGCGCGACATGCTGCGAAATGCTAGACCGCTAGAGCAAAAAGAGGGAGGTCGAATAACACATGTTTCTTAGCGAGACGTTGATTCATACCGTTGCAGCATCCGAGACGGACTACATGATCGATCGCATGCAGGCCATCGCGGAGCGTCCGGGCAATCCGGAAGGGATTGCCATGGAACGGTTCGGCGATGCGGTATGCTTCTATAGCCGAACGATGCCTTGGGGCAATTTCAACACCGTGAAAGGAATGACGAGCCAATCGATGGAGTCGTTAGACGATATGATCGCCTTCTACCGGTCGAAGGATCGGAAGGCGCAGTTCGAGATCGTGCCTTCGCGGGCGAATCAAGGACTGTTAAGCAAGCTCGCTGAGCGAGGCTTCTATCAGTCCGGCTTCCACGCCTCGATGTATGCTAGCCTTGCGGATGGCGACGGCTTGAAACCGCGTGAAGACGTGCGGATCGACACCGTTAGCGAGCGCGACATCGACAGCTATGCCGCGATCCATTGCAGGGGGACAGGCCTCGCGGATGACGGCATTCCATACGTAGCCGCGAACAATCGTGTGTTGATCGACAGAACCGGCTGGAAGTTCTATTGCGCTTATGTAGACGATGTGCTCGCTGCGGTAGGGGTGATGGCAGAGAAGGATGCGGTTACTTCGCTTACTTTTGCAGCGACGCTGCCGGAGTATCGCAATCGCGGGCTTCATGCAAGCCTGCTGATGCATCGCATGGCCGAGGCGGCGAAGAGCGGCTGCCGGCTTGCCGTCAGTCAATGCCAGTTCCTGTCCCAGAGCCATCGCAACATGGAGCGTGTCGGCATGAAGTTGGCGTACGTGAGAACGACTTGGACAGAGCGGTAACGATTTTCACCGTATGGGAGAGGATGGCGGGAGTGGTTAACTACAAGCTATACACGATGTGCATGGTTCAACAAGGCAGCCGCGTGCTGCTCATGAAGCGGCCGGATGAGCGCGGATTCCCCGGCTACATCGCCCCTGGCGGGAAAGTCGACTACCCTGAGAGTCTGGTGGAGGGCGCGATTCGCGAGGTCAAGGAAGAGACAGGCTTGACCGTGAGAGAAATCACGTACAAGGGGCTGGAGGAATTCTGCGACCCGGCCACGGGATTGCGATACATGGTATTCAATTACCTAGCGACCGTCGTCGAGGGAGAGCTCCTCGAGCATCCCCCTGAGGGCGAACTGCTCTGGGTGGAGATAGAGTCTGCGCTGGAATTGCCGATGCAGGATTGGTTCAAGCGAAGGTTCCCGAAGTTCTTCGAGCCGGGAACATTCGAATGGAGCTACGTATGGGATGAGGCGAGCAACAGGACGATTCGTTCGATGGAGCGGCAATATCCGCACGATTGCGTCTCCTAACACTTCTCAACCTCCTTCAACAAAAAACGCAAGCGAAGTTGCGACTCGCGCCCCTTGGAAGCCGTGCCTGATCCAAGTAGCGTAGAGGATGACCGTAACGCGCATGGGCGAAGGAGGAGGATAAGCTTGGGGAGAAGCTGGTCGTATCCGTTCACGTACCTCTTGATAATCGGTATCGCACTGGCAGTGTGGCCGCTACAGGCCAATGCCGCAGACGACCCGGAGCAGTCCGCGATTAAAGTCGTCGTCGATGCCTCGGTCATGACGTTCGATTCCGACCCCGTTCCGATCAACGGAACGACGATGGTGCCGGCGCGCGCATTGTTCGAAGCGATGGGCTTTGCCGTAGAATGGCATGCTGCCAAGCGGCAAGTGACGGCCGTAGCCGAAGGATTGGTCATCGTGCTGCGATTGGATGATGAGCAGGCGTTCGTGAACGGCCGGGCGGCTGCATTGAGCCAAGCGCCGCTGCTGATGGATGGCGTGACGTGGGTGCCGCTGCGTTTCATTGGCGAAGCATCCGGAGCCATCGTGCATTGGGACCCTTCGTTTCGCGAGATCACGGTCTTGACGCCAGCTATGCTAGATCGGCTAGGCATCGCGAGCGAGCAGATGCTGGAGCTGTTGGCAGCGTACATGTCGCATCAACAACCGGCACAGCCGGATCCGACGATTGACGCGGTTGATCGGAATGCGCTCCAAGGGATGTATTACGGGTATCGAACAGATATGGGCGGTTATGAATGCGGCGGATTGTGCTGGGAACTCTATACCTTCCTGCCCGGCAATTACATCTATGTCGGTCTCCCCCCAGACGGCGGGCCAGAGACAATCGACTGCCAGCGGGAGGAGTGCAGCACCTATTCCATCTCGAACGACATGCTGACGCTGAGCAGCGGCGAGAGCTACCCGATCCACGTATCGGAACATGGTCAGTTGAGCATTGGCGGCATTCTGCTGCAAGCCGTGAAGCCGGCTGAGGCAGGCATCGTGCTGGACGATACGTATCAGCATATCGGTTATCACGGGTATGTCGGCATCGACCCCGACTCGACGGCATGGAAGGACGCAGTCACGTTCCGCTCCGACGGCACTTTCGAGCGCGGCAGCATTGCGATCACATCGCGGCAAGACGATGCAAGTTCGATTACGGGCTCTGCGGATGCTCCGCAAAAGTCAGGCAAGTATGCGATCGAAGGGAATACGCTGACGTTCGCGTTCGATGACGGTACCGCTGCCAAGCTGCTCTTCTTCCTCCATGAAGAGGGCTCGATTCGCGAGATTCAACTGGGCGGCGACAAGTACGTGGCGGATCGATAAATACCCGAATGTCGGCAGCTAACGAGCGATCATCACGAAATTAAGGGATTACAATTGCAGCGAATCATGATAAATTATACGTATTGCGCAGCGCCCGAGGGATTGAGCGATCCGAGTACTCGGGCGTTTGCCATTCACGAAAGATGCGAGGGCGAACGGATGTATAAAGCGATTGTTTTCGACTTGGATAATACGCTGCTCGATTATGATCGGTGCGAGTTGGACGCGATGCAACGTACATGCAGGGACTACGGTCTGTTCGCGGACCAGCCGGACGCTTGGGCGTCGTTCTGGCACGATTATCGAGGCAACAGCTACAAGTATTGGACCGATTTCGTGAACGGCGGGGATACGAAGTCGATTCGCGAGGTTCTGCGGTACGCTTTTCGCGATTCGCTGGCAACGATGGACATCGAGCATGATGCGCTGGGAGCGGCGTATTGGGCGTACTTCTGTCAGGTGATTCATTGGGAGAACGGAGCGGAGCAGCTGTTAGCCGACCTTTACGGCCGATACGATCTTGGTCTGATCACGAACGGCATCAGCGAATCGCAGCGCAAGCGCCTGCTGGCCGGGGGCATCCATGCGTTGTTCCGATCGATCATCATTTCGGACGAGGTCGACTGCCGTAAGCCGCAGCGGGAAATATTCGAGCTGGCGCTTAGGGAGCTGGAAGCGAAGCCGGATGAAGTGTTATTCGTGGGCGATTCGCTCGAAGCTGATTACCAAGGGGCGCTGCGGTCGGGCGTCGACTTCTGCTACTATAATCGAGATGGCAAGCCTGTGCCGGCAGGGACGCATCCACGGTACGAGATCCGCAGCCTGTCAGAACTGACTAGCCGCATCGTCGTCATGGAGCGGAACGAGACGGCAGAATAGGCAGCGAAGTGCGGGAATGCAATCGAAAGGGGCTCTTGCGTGAGGGAATCGGAATCGAACGGCCGCATTGCGTATATCCGCCAACAAGAAGCGGCTTATCACGAAGCTTGTTACAGCAAGCACGCTTTGTTCGCGCCGGGTTCATGGCTGCATAAGCCGGTGAAGACCGTGCTCGAAGGACTGGAATATCTGCAAGATCGAGAGGCGCTTCGCGTGCTGGATCTCGGCAGCGGCGTCGGCCGCAACGCGATCCCGATCGCGCAGACGATAGCGGCTCGCGGCGGGACCGTCGTGTGCGTAGACCTGCTGCAGTCGGCTCTCGATCAACTGATGCGGTACAGCGCTGAGCATGGCGTGATGCATGGCATCGAGACGAGGCTGGCGGACATCGATCATTTCGAAATCGGCGAGTCGGATTATGACTACAGCATCGCGGTGTCTACGCTGGAGCATGTTAGCTCCGAAGCGATTTTCGAGCGAAAATTGGGCGAACTCGCACGCGGGACAAGAACCGGAGGCGCGGTCTGTCTGATCATCGGCTCCAACCAACGCGAGGTCGATGCGGAATCGGGAAGCGATCTCGACCCGCTGTTTGAGGTACTGTTATCGACGGAACGATTGCAGGCAACCATCAACGATACTTTTCGCGGGTGGAATGTGAAGCGCTTCCATGTCAGGCAGCTAGCCTTCGATATCGAGCGCAACGGGAGAGCGGTGAAGCTCTATTCGGATGTTGTCACGTTCCTCGCGCTTAACGACCATCCTGGCATGTGAACGACGGGAGTGCTGCTGGCCGTGTTAGAGACGGAGACGACTTGGATCTGGATCGGTTATTATTCGCTTACGCTTGCCAGTCTGCTGGCAAGTATATTCTGCGTGATGACGAAGCGCGTCGTACGGATGAGCTGGCTGCATATGGCCGTCATCGTGTCCGGCTACGCGATCTTCCTCTATCATTCGATCGGCAGGCCGATCGACCAGACGGAGTATGATTATTTGGCTTCCGCGTTGATGAACGGCTCGTATTGGGCGATCTATGTACTTGTCGGGTATCTCTATACGGTGGCATGGTGGATCCGCTTCATCGCGGCCATTCGCAGGAAATAGCGTATTGCAAGCGCATTCGACATCATGTCGGAATGGAATAATCATGTCGAAAGTGATGGGGCATCTTTGTCGAAATTGAACAAGAATTCAGTCGATTCATGCGCTTGCCCGGGAAATGGTGAATGGAAATAGTACGGTTAGAGGAGGTGCAGCGGCTGCATGAACGGCATGAACGTATACACGAGGCGAATGACTTCAAGCGATACCATTCCCTATGCGCTGCTGTTATCGGCAGATGAATCGAAGAGATTAGTGGACGAGTACCTCGGACGAGGCGAATGTTACCTTGCATTCGGCGAGACAGACGATACGGAGCCGGTAGGCGTCTATGTCCTGATTCGCACGCGACCGGATACGGTCGAGATCGTGAATATCGCGGTCGCGGAGCGTTTGCACGGGCACGGTATCGGCAAGCGTCTTGTGCGCGATGCAATCGAACAGGCCCGCGCGATGGGAGCCAAGACAGTCGAGATCGGCACTGGCAATTCCGGCGTCGTGCAGCTGGCATTGTATCAGAAGTGCGGGTTCCGCATTGTAGGCGTGGATCGGGATTTTTTCGTGCGGCATTATGATCACCCGATAATCGAGAACGGCATTCCTTGCCTGGACATGATTCGCTTGCGGCTGGAATTGACGTAAAGATAGACAAGACGCCTCTCGTTGCAGTATTGTGGTACGTGAATAAGGAAGCGAAGGGTAGCGATACAAGATGAAGTTCAGACCGTGCATCGATCTGCACCAAGGGAAAGTGAAGCAAATTGTAGGCGAGACGCTCACGT
>JAEZCJ010000214.1 GCA_023433615.1 Bacillota bacterium
ATGTTCAATTCGATCGAAGCGTTCGCGGCCGCATGGCGGAATGAGACGGCATCCACGAAGAAGGTCATGGAGACGCTGACGGATGAGTCGCTGGCTGTCAGCATCACGCCGCATAACCGATCGCTCGGCCGTCTGGCTTGGCATCTCGTCATCTCGATGCATGAGATGCTTGCTCGTACCGGCCTGCAATTCGAAGCGCCGCCCGAGGACGCGCCGGTCCCGAGTTCGGCCTCCGAGATCGCAGCGCAGTATGCCCGCGTATCAGAAGCGCTGCTTGCGGCTGTTCAGCGCGATTGGACGGATGAATCATTATCGAAGCTGAACGACATGTACGGCGAAACATGGCCGAACAGCCTTACGCTGTACGTCTTGGTCGTGCATGAGGTGCATCATCGCGGTCAGATGACGGTGCTGATGCGCCAAGCCGGCCTGCGCGTGCCGGATATCTACGGACCTCCGCTCGAGAAGTGGGGCGAGTGGGGCATGGAACCGCCGATCGTGTGATTCGTCGAAGTATGGAAGAGGGCCGTCAAGGCCCTCTTTTTAAATCCGAAATTGTTGTGGGGTTGATAAAAAGTAGACAATATTGTATGATGTCTATTAAATAACCAAACAACAATCGGTGGTGACTAGTTATTTTGGACATGTACGAACGGTTATGGCGCGCATCGCTGGAGGAATTGAAGCAAGGCTATGTCTATGCAGAGCAGCAGGCTTATGTCTGTCTCATATGCGGGGAAGCGTTCGAGGACGGCATGATCTATGAATGGGAGGGACGGCTGTACGAGGCTAAGCGGTTCATCCATGCGCATATCGAGCATCAGCATGGCTCTATGCTGACCCATCTCCTAAGCTTGGATAAGAAAGCGACGGGACTAACGGATCTTCAGAAGGAGCTGATCGAGGATTTTGCCGGCGGCATGTCCGATTCCGATATCGTCCGGAAGAACGGTTCGGGCAGCGCATCGACGATCCGCAACCATCGGTTCGCGCTGAAGGAGAAGGCCAAGCAGGTGAAGCTCTTCTTGGCGATTATGGAGATGATCGATAAGGGAGCGACGCATGTGCCGCCGAAATCCGCGGCGAAGCCGCTCGCTGCTGCGCAAGAGGGGAATCTTCGGGATAATGAGACGCTGTCGGTTATCCGAAAATATTTTCCAGAAGGGATTCAGGGACGCCTGTCGCAAATCCCGCGCAAGGAGAAGCGGAGATTGATCGTCTTGGAGCATTTGGCCTTGCGGTTCGAGCAGGGGAGGACGTACACCGAGAAGGAAGTCAATGCGCTCCTCATGGCTGCCTCCGAGGACGAATACGTGACGCTGCGGCGCTACTTGATCGAACACGGCTTCCTGGATCGCGAGGACGACGGGAGCGCTTATTGGGCAGTTGACCGCGAGAAGGGCAGTCCCGGAGCAAGAGCAAGCCGAAGCAGAACGATTGAAGAGAGGAATGAAGGCAGTATGAGCGAAGCGAACAGCAGAGAATCGCGCAAGGAACTCGTGCGGCAATACCAGGAGAAGAAGCGCGAGATGGGCGTATATCGGATCGTGCATCGCGCATCGGGCAGAACATGGGTAGGCAGCAGCATGAATCTGGATACGGTGCTGAACCGCGACGCGTTCACGCTGGATTTGGGTTCGCACGTGAACCGCGCGCTGCAGGGCGATTGGAAGAAGTACGGCAAGGATGCTTTCGACATGGATATCCTCGAGCATCTGAAGCTGGACGATACGGTCAGGCATGACTACAAGGATATCGTCACGCCGGAGGGCACGAAGAGCTATGTCGTGCAGGATTACAAGCGGCGGCTTGCGGAGCGTGAGCGCCACTGGATTCAGGAGCTCGGCTGCGAGGAGCCGGCCGGCTACAATAAGAAGAGTAAGGGTGATTAGGGATTATGTCAGGAACCGCGGCCGCTTCGGCCAATAAACCGCCGAGCTTGTTCGGCAATCGATTCTTCCAGACGATTCTGCTGTCCAATGTGCTGCTGCAGATCGGCATCTGGGTGCGCAACTTCGCGATTCTCATGTACGTGACGGAGAAGACGAACGAGGATCCAATCGCGATCTCGCTCATCTATATCGCGGAATTCGCGCCGATCTTCATCTTCTCGTTCATCGGCGGGGCCTTCGCGGACCGATGGCGGCCGAAGCGCACGATGATCTGGTGCGACTTCCTCTCGGCGGGCTCCGTGCTGATCGTACTGCTCGCGCTCGTGAACGGCGCTTGGCAGACGATCTTCTTCGCGACGCTGATATCGGCGATTCTCTCGCAATTCTCGCAGCCGTCCGCGATGCGGATGTTCAAGTATCACTTGGCGCCGGAGCAGCTGCAGCAGGCGATGGCATTCTTCCAGTCGCTGGTCGCGATCTTCATGGTGGGCGGACCGTCGCTGGGCATCTGGGCCTTCCACAAGTTCGGCATTGAAGCTTCCGTGGCTGTCATGGGCGTCGCGTTCCTCTTGTCCGCGGTCGTCTTGTTCCGGCTTCCGGAAGTGAAGGAAGAGGGAACCGCTGCGCAGGCCGGAGAGCGGAGCTTGAAGCGCGAGCTTGCCGAAGGCTTCCGCTACGTATGGCGCAGTCCGGTGCTGAAGTGGCTCGGCGTGACCTTCGCGCTTGCAGGGCTGGCCGTCGGGATCGTGCAGGCGATGGGATTATTCGTCGTGACGGAGAAGCTCGGCAAGCCTAAGGAATTCTTGCAATACATGATGATGATCAACGGTGCAGCGATGCTGGTCGGCGGAGGCTTGGTTGCCGGCTTGGCTCGCAAGGTAGCGCCGCAGAAGCTGCTCGCAATCGGCATGCTGTTCGGCGCCGTGACCAATGTGCTCATCGGCTTCTCGGTGAGCGTTCCCCTCACGCTGGCGCTGGGCTTCATCGGCGGACTCGCGTTCCCCGCAATCCACATCGGCATCAGCACGATGATTCTGCAGTGGTCGGATCCGACGAACGTCGGCCGCGTGAACGGCGCGCTCAGTCCGATGTTCGTCGGGATGATGGTCATCATGATGTCGATATCGGGCACGCTGAAGACCGTTATGCCGCTTGAGGCCATCTATACGATCTCCGGCATCCTTATGTTCTTGGGCATGCTCGTTCTCGTGCCGCTGTTCAAGCACAAGCCGCCGGCAGAAGCGGGGACGCGCGCGGAGAGCAGCATGCCGGCGCATTAAGGTTCAGTCCGGCGATGTTTCCGGAGCCGTTCGTTTCGAGTATACTCGAGGCGAACGGCTTTTTTGGTGCGGATATTTACGGGATTCTGTCATATTAGGGAACCTTTCGGCGAGTGGATCGTCTAATGCGCGAGGTGATGAGTTGCAATTCGATTATTTGAAATCGGCGGTCAGCGGTGTGGACAAGGCCAGCGTGCTGGAGGAGTTGATGGACGCGTACGGCAGAGACGTCTGGAACTACGCGTTCTTCCTGACGGGCCGGCCGGAGCTGGCGGAGGACATCGCGCAGGATGTGTTCGTCAAGGTGTACGAACGCATCGATACGTTTCGCGGTCAGTCCTCCGTGAAAACCTGGCTGCTCGCAATTACGCGCAACGCGGCTCGAGACGCGCTGCGCTCGGCTTGGCTGCGGCGGGTGACGCTTCTATCCGGGGCAATCGACCTGCTGTCCTCGCGATCGGCCGAGCAAGAAGCGATCGAAGGGCTCGTCACCGAACAGATCTGGCTGGACGTGATGGCGCTCCCCCGCAAGCTGCGGGAGGTGCTGCTGCTCGCAGCGCATCATGGCTTGGCGATCAAGGAAATCGCGGGCATGCTCGGCATCTCCGAAGGAACGGTGAAGTCGCGGCTCCATCGGGCCAGAACGGCGATGCAGCGCAAGCTGTCCAGCGAAAATGCCGGGAGCGTCGAGAGTCTCGGGGACGAGAGCGGCAGAGGAGGCCAAGGAAGCCAAGGGGAGGCGGCCACATGACGAGACGATCGGAACATTGGGAGCGTCGGCTGGCGGGTGAACCTCTGCGAACCGGCGGCTTCACGGATGCGGCCAAGGCGAAAATCAAGGAGCGGATTCGAGTGAAGAAGGCGAAGAGCGGATGGCTGCTGCGTGTCGGGGCTGCCGCTGCGTGCATCGCTGCGATCGGCTTGGGATACGTATTCCGCGAAGATCTAATGGATACAATGGCGGGTACGGATAAACCGGCAATCATCGAAGCGGTCATGACGGACAAGCTCGCCGAAGAGGGCGAGATTATTTTGAAGGTATTGGACTACGGTCCAACCGGATTCATGTGGCAATTCGGCCGCGCCTTCACGATTCAGCATCCCTCGGTAGAGCTGAAGATCGTGTCGCCGAACGGCCAGATGAAGGGCATGCTGAGCGACACACAGACGTATCGCGCATTCATTGAGCAGGAGAAGCCGGACGTGCTGCGCTTACCGTTCGCGGTCTATATCGAACTGGCGCGCGACGGAAAGCTGCTGCCGCTCGATAATCGGATGAAGGACGACGACTATAGTGCCGAGCAGTTCTTCGGTCCGGTCATTGGTACGCTGCGGGAATCGGGAGGCGGCGAGTTGTTCGGGCTCGCGAGCGAATTTCGATCACGGGCCGTCTACCTGAATCCGAAGCTGTTCGAGCAGCATAACGTGCAGCTGCCGGAAGGGGCGCTGACTTGGAAGGACCTTCTGCAGGTTGCGTCAAGCTTCCAAGGCAGCGGCGTATACGGGCTCGCCGCGGAGCTTGCCTCCGATCCGCTGACGCTGGTCGACGCGATCGGAAGAACGGAAGGGCTGCAATTCACGGACAAGGAAGGCGCGCGGGCGACGGTATCGGGTGCCGCTTGGGAAGATATCTGGACGCTTGTCGCGGATAACGTGAAGGCGGGAACGATCTATACCCGCGAACCGGGCGATGAGCTAAAGGCGCCTTACTACATGACAGAAGCCTATAAGCGCGATCCGTTCATGAATGGTGAAGCGGCTATGCGGGTGGATTGGCACCATTACACCGGAAGCTTATTGGATGCGTCGCAGTGGCCGGAGTATGCGGTTGAATGGACGGCGCTCCCCGAACCGGTCCGAGCGGAGGAACGGAATACCTCCGCTTCCTTCATGCTCGAAGAGGTATTCGCGATTGCGGCGGATTCGACGAACGTATCGGCCGCTTGGGAACTGCTCAAGCTCATTACATCCGAGTCCATCGCAAGCCGGACGGAGAGCATGCTTACGAAGAATATGCTGTCCGCGCGATCGGACGGCTCAGCGCTGGATGGCGGCCGGCGCGAGGCGTTCTATCGGCTGGATGCGGACCCAGCCCGCGTCGTTGCACAGGCTGCAGCGGACTGGAATCCCGCGAAGAGCACGATCAGCCAGGCGTTCTACCGCGTCGGTTCGCCGCTCATGCAGGCCGTGCTGAAGGGTGACAAGTCGGTGCCCGAAGCGCTGGCCGAGCTGCAGACCGGACTGGATGCGGAATTGGCCGCCTTGCCGGCTAAGGAGGCACAGTAGATGAAGCACGTATTACGGCGTATGTCTGTCATCGTGCTCGGTGCCTGCATTGCCGCCGTCGCTGCAGGCTGCTCATCGGAGCAGCCGGCGGCAGAACCGGTGCGTCCGCTGAAAGTATTCATGGATGACTATGCTTTTCACAACGAGTATCGCGATTATTTCGATGCCGTCTTCCCGGGACT
The DNA here is from genome assembly GCA_023433615.1 of Bacillota bacterium. Taxonomy (GTDB): domain Bacteria; phylum Bacillota; class Bacilli; order Paenibacillales; family Paenibacillaceae; genus Paenibacillus_I. The sequence goes on from JAEZCJ010000214.1 coordinate 5,641, forward strand.
CCCCGTCGAGCCGGTCTGGACCACGATGCCGGATAACGAATTTTATCAGCTGCCGGACCGGGATGGGGAGCTGCTCAAGGTGATCGAGACGGAGAAGCCCGATCTCATCTTCACGAACGATCCGTCCTTCTATCGCCGATTGGCCGACGAGGGACGGCTCGCCGAGCTGTCGGGCTGGTTCAAGTCATCGGGGCTGTCCGAGGAGGACTATCATCCGGGCATGATCGCGACGATGCGGCATAACGAGCGGGGAGGACTGTACGGGCTATCGCATTCTTTTAACGCGACGGTGCTGTACTACAACCTCGATCTATTCAAGCGCTTCGGCATAGAGGTGCCCCAGGACGGCATGACCTGGGAAGAAGTGCTCCGTCTCGCGCATCGATTCAAGACCGGGACGATCGATTCGGCTGGTATCGTCGGGTTTCATCAGATGTACGCGGAGCAGCCGCTCGCCTACATCTTGACGATCGCGCGGACGGAAGGGCTGTCCATGCTCGATGTGGCTTCAGGCACTGTGACGATCGATACGCCTGCGTGGCGTTCGGTATTCAAGCAGGTATTGGAGCTGTACGAGCAGGAAACGCTGATCACGCAGGTTGTGGGCACCGACAATGAGGAAGGCGTACGCATGATCGGGCCAGAGGATCAGAAGAACGCGGACCTATTCCGGCAGGGTAAGGCCGCGATGCAGGTCGAGTACTACCCAAGTTATTCGGATGTGCCGTTCGAATGGTCGGCGGTGTCGCCGCCTGTCAGCTCGGCTGACCGGACCAAGTCGGCAGACTTGTACTTCTACCCGATCATCGGGGTATATGCGGGAAGCGAGCAGAAGGAGCAAGCGATGGAGGTTCTGCGCTACTTCGCGAGCGAGCGTCTGGCCAAGACGAAATCGGGCTTGATGGATATCGAATTCGGTCAGGGCAAGCTCTCGTCGCATCGGGCATTCGTAGAGCTGCAGGGCGACCCCATTATCGAGGACATATTCCGCCAGTTGCCGGCACTGCCGCCAAGAAGAGATTACGTCCGCGCTGATCGAGAGTTGTACCTGGAGTTCGATGAGCTGCTGGCGCGTGAGCTAGAGAGGGTTATTGCAGGCGAGACGACCGTGGAGGAGGCGCTTAGGCAGATTCAGGCCGAGGGGCAGGCAATGCTGGATGCAGCGTTAGCGAGCTCCGGCGACGAGACCGTGGACGGTGAGCCTCTCGAATAATAGCGTATAGCCAAGCCTATCAGCGCAAAGCATGCGCCATTCGGAAGCGGAAGAATTCCGCTTGTTGAGTGGCGCTTTTTTGCCTGAAAAGCAACTATTCACTGCGGCTGACTTTCGGAGCGAGCGAGATGCATGCTGCTGCGCGATTGCGACCATCCGGGCTGCTGCACGTATACAGTGCTAACGAAGTGCGACTGGCGAAGGGAGCAACTGCAGTGGACGAAACGGCAAGGCTGGAGGTCGAGATTCGGTCGGCAGGTTACGAGGAGAAGGAGCCGATCGTGCGGGATGTGCGGTTCACGGTCGGAGCAGGCCGGATGATCGGGTTGATCGGGCCGAACGGCGCGGGCAAGAGCACGACGATCAAGACGATCCTCGGGCTGCTGAAGCATGTGGACGGCTCGATCCGCTTCGGCGGCGCGACCGGGCGGTACGCCTATGTGCCGGAGCATCCGGTGATGTATGAATATTTTACGCTGTGGGAGCATCTGCGGCTGGCAGCGTCCGCCTTCGGGATGGACGAGCAGGCGTTCGCGGGCAAGGCAGAGGCGCTGCTCGAGCGCTTCCGTCTCGCCGATGTGCGGCACGAACTGCCGACCAAGTTCTCCAAGGGCATGCAGCAGAAGCTGATGCTGATCATCGGCTTCATGCTCGAGCCGGATATCTATATCGTCGACGAGCCGTTCATCGGTCTGGACCCGAGAGCGACCAAGGACCTGCTCGACCTGCTCGAATCCGAGCGGGAGCGGGGGGCGGGCATTCTCATGTCGACGCACGTACTGGATACCGCCGAGCGCATCTGCGACGGGTTCGTGCTCGTGAATCAAGGCTCCGTCGTTGCGCAGGGCACGCTCGATGACGTGCGGAACGTGTCCGGCTGCGGACCGGATGCTCCGTTATTCGATTGCTTCCACGCGCTTACGTAAGGGGGTCACGGAGATGATTTGGACGCAAGGCCGTCTGCTGCACACGCGTATCAAGCGCTTCTGGATCGACCAATACCGCGTATGGAAGACGGCGCTCGATTGGACGGTATGGGTCTATTTTATCGTGCCCGGACTGTGGATCGGCGGAGGCACTTACCGCGAGCTGTGGCTCGAGCCGCCGGAATGGCTGCTCGCAACGCCTGAGCTTGCGGTGCTCGTGATTCCGATTCTCTCGTTATTCATCGGCAGGCAACGCACGTTCCTCGAGGATGCGGACATGCTCTTCTTAACGCAGAGGCAGCCATGGATCCGCCGCCTAATCGCCGGAGGCGCGATCTACACGCTCGCGATCCAACTGGTCACCACGGCGCTTGTGTTCGGCGTCATGCTGCTCTGGCTCATGAAGGGCCTTGGGCTCTCGCCAGCCGCAATTGTCGCATGGGCCCTCAGCACCGTCTGCTGCAAGGCCGCGGTTACGATTCAGCGGCATCTCATCGAGGCACGATGGCGCGGCTGGCGGCGATGGCTGCTGCAGGTTGCCGCAGCCATCGCAATCATCGTTGCCTACGGCTGGGTGTCGCTGCATGGCTTCGATCGTCCGGAATTTCTGATCGCCTTCGCGATGCTCGTGCTCGCCGCCTGGTTCCTCGGGCTGCGTTACAAGCTTGGCGCCAGGGGCGATTTCGCCTTCGATGCGCAAGCGGAGCGTAAGGCACGGCTCGCCAGCACGGATCTGCTGCTCACGACCGTCATGGAGCGGAAGCCGACAATCCGCCTATCGAAGCCTGTGGTCTTCAAGAAGTCAGGCCGGCTGCTGCGCGGATCGGATGCAGGCACGATGCTGGCGGAGATGCGGATGAAGGCTTGGCTGCGCAAGCTGGCTAATGTCCAGCTCTGGCTCGGATTCTTCGGCGCATCCACCACGGCAGTGCTCGTATCGCCCGGCTGGCTGGCGCTCACGCTAGCGGGGACGCTGCCGCTATTCGCCGCGATCTGGATGCAGAAGCAGTGGAGGGAGTGGCTCGAGGAACCGTTCATCGCGCAGTTCAAGTGGGAGAAGCCCGCGTTGCGGAAGGGGGCTTCCGTGTCGCGTTTCTGGCTGCTCGCGCCTGGCGCCGCATGGCTGGCATCGTTGGCAGGCTGGCAATACGGAGGCTGGGAGGTCATGTGGGCATCGCTCCCGCTCGGCATCGGGGTCTGGTGGCTGCTCAATGCGGGGCTGGCCGAGGTCATGGCGCCGAACAATCAGCCGTAGCATGATTTGTGCCGATTAGGGGTAACGTAAGGGCGAACCAAACCAATTACCTTCCCGACGAAAGGCAGGGCGCTCACGTTGCATCCTAACCATGCCATACAATTCGCGTTCCAAGACGAGCATGACGCTGCCATGGCGTACGTTACGCTGAACGAGCTTGGCTACTTGCCGGTCAAGAACGGCGACCATGTCCATATCCATCTGGAGCGGGGCGATCTGACCTCGGCGCTGGAGATCGCGATGGCGCACGGCGGCCAGCTGTGCAGCCAAGCCGCCCTGCAAGAAGATGCGATGCTGGCTGGCGCGTACGACATGAACGCGATCCCGATCCCGGCACACACCGTGAACGAGGATTGGGTCGATGCGTATGCGATGGAAGCGTCCGATGAGCTAGGCGATGCGCCGCAGCCCCAGCTGCGGAACCGGGACGAGGCCGGCGCGGATGACGGCTTGTTCGACCCCGACGATCGATCCTACGGCTTCTTCTCCGGCGATGTCAGAGCGTAGCGCATGCTGCGCTTCTGTCATCTACTCAGCTAGATCCGCAGCCGCCGAGCTGCCTGCCGTATGGCCCGTCGTAAAAGCAGCCGTAATATTGTAACCGCCCGTATATCCGTGAATGTCCAGCACTTCCCCGCAGAAGTACAGCCCGCCCATCAGCTTCGAGCGCATCGTCCGCGGATCGACTTCCTTCAGGGCGACGCCGCCGCCCGTAACGAACGCTTCCTCGAGCGACAGCGTCCCGTTGACGCGCACCGGCAGACCCTTGATGCGCTGCGTGAGCGCCGTCCAAGCCTGCCTATTAATGTTGTCGTACGTGACTTCCGGCGATAGACCGCTCTCCCGAAGCAGGAATAACAGCACGCGCTCTTGAAAGAGCGGCCGAAGCACGTTCTTCACGGCTCGCTTCGGTTCGTCCTTGGCAAGGCCCAGCGTCAGCTCATAGACGTCCGCTTCGTTCTTATCCGGCATCATATCGATCGTCACGAGCGCGTGCGGAGCTCCCTCAGCATCACCCGTGCGCCCGTCCTTCGCTTCCGCTTGCTTAAGCGCCTTCAACACGAATTGGCTGCAGCGGAGCGCGATAGGTCCGGACAGGCCGAAGTGCGTGAAGATCATGTCCCCGTCGTGGCGGATCAGCTTCTTCCCCTTGGCGTTCCAGACGGTCATGCCGACGCCGCGCAGCGAGACGCCCTGCAGCTCGCGGCTCCGAATCCACGGCTCGTCCGACGTCAGCGGCACTTCGGTCGGGTAGAGCTCCGTAATGGTATGCCCGGCATCGACTGCCCAAGGATAGCCGTCGCCCGTGCTGCCCGTATGCGGAACGGACTTGCCGCCGGTCGCGACGACAACGGCGCGCGACGCAATCGTCTCGCCGTCCGCTAACCTGACGCCCCGCACGCGGCCGGCTTCATAGAGCACCTCGGCCACGGGCCGATTCACCAGCATGCGAACGCCCTCGGACCGGGCTTTGCCGACCAGCGCATCGACGACCGTCTTCGCCTTGTCGGACACCGGGAACATGCGCCCGTTGTCTTCTTCCTTCAGCCGAATGCCGAGCGATTCGAAGAACGCGATAATGTCGCGGTTGCCGAACTGCGCCAGGGCGCTGTGCAGGAATCTGCCGTTGCCCGGGATGTGGCGGATGATCTCGTCGACTTCCTTCGCATTCGTCACGTTGCAGCGCCCGCCGCCCGAGATGCCGAGTTTGCGGCCGAGCTTGTCTCCTTTATCGATCAGCAGCACGGAAGCGCCTCCGCCGGCTGCCGCGATGGAAGCCATCAGTCCGGATGGTCCGCCGCCTATTACGATAATATCGATCATGTCATTCATGATGGAATCCTGCCCTTCTCGGCGGCAATCTCATGCAGCCGCCATTCTCATTGTACCCGCCTCATGCCTAGAGTAAAAGGGTTTACGGCAACGAGAGCATTCGCCGATAATGAAGAGAGACTTACATCGGAACGAGGAGATGATCGGCAATGCGATTAGGTACAGGCGAACCGTATATTCATTCCTATCCCCAGCCGGAGCAAGGTGCGGAGGCAGTCGTATGCATCGTCCACGGGATGGGTGAGCACGGAGGGAGGTATCGGCATGTCGCGGACGTTCTGCGCGGGGCAGGAATCGCTACATACGCGATCGATCAGCAAGGTCACGGCCATGCCTCCGGCAAAAGAGGGCATGCGGCATCCGTTCTCCACTTGGCTGAGGATGCGGCGCGCATGGTCGAGCAGGCTTCGGAGCGTCATCCGGGATTGCCGTTGTTCCTGTATGGGCACAGCATGGGCGGCAATGTCGCGCTAAGCTGCGCGCTGCGGAAGCGGCCCGCGATAGCCGGGTTGATCCTCAGCAGCCCATGGCTGCGGCTCGCATTCGATCCGCCGCCGCTCAAGGTCGCTGTCGGCCGCGCGATCGGCGCCGTCTGGCCGACCTTAACGATGCGGACCGGGCTCAAGAACGGCGCGTTGTATCGGAACGAGAAGCTTAGCGGCGATGACCGGCGTGACCAACTGCTGCATACCCGAATATCCGCTGCCCTGTTCTTCTCGCTTCGAGACGAGGGCGAACGATCGATTCGTGCGGCTGCCGAACTGGATGTGCCGCTGCTGCTGTTCCATGGAACGGCCGACAGCGTGACCTCGCATGCGGCAAGCAGCGAGTTGGCAGGCCGGCTAGGCGATGGCTGCACGTTCCTCTCCGTAGACGGGGGCTATCATGAGCTGCACAACGATATCGGTTCCGAACAACTGCTGGCAAGGGTCATTGCATGGATCGAGACGAATGCATCGCGTATACAGTAGCGTATAGCATTCGCGTCTATCAAGTCTATTGTGCAATCATTGTAAATTCAGGGAGGTTGTGCTTTAATCGGAAGTAGCGTGTCTATGGCAGACGGCGGAGGAGATCGGAACCGTGCTCGATCATATGTTACTGCAGCTATTCCTTGCCCTTGTGCCTGTCTTTGCTTTCCTGATCTGGCATGATCGGCCCGATAGACAGAAGGACGTGGCCTTCTTCATCAGCGTGTTCTCGGCCATCGCTCTCATTCTCTGCATGATCCTATCCTCGCGATTAGAGAACGGTGCGGATTGGGATAATCGAACGATTCCCTATTTGCTTGGTTCCTTATATGGCGGTTACGCAGGGGCTGCGGCACTATCTGCGATCTTCATTGCCATGCGATTGTTCTATCTGGACACCGCGGCAGAGATCGTCAGCTTGATCTGCTTCGTCGCACTCGTCGTGCCGCTTGTCGTAGCGGCGGCTGGCCGCTTCAAGCGGGCGAAGCAGGGCTGGAAAATCCGGGTGGCCCTGCTGATCCATCTGATGTACAATTTCGTGATTATGGCGGTAGGAGCGATCTACGAGTATCCATCTTCTATGGCCGACTCGCTGCAATTCTTATGGATGATCGTCTACTTGGCCTGGACAGTCGGCATTCTATGGGCAGCCATCTATCTCATCGAAGGCGCTCAAGAGAAGCTCCAGCTGCAGCAGCAGCTGCAGACGATGTCGAACAATTACCGCAATGCCGTCCAGAAGCTGCAGCAATTCATCGACTTGACGCCGCTCGGCGTCGTGCTGGTCGATCAACACGGCATCATTACGCATATTAACGATCAGGCGATCCGCTTCATTCGCAGCAAGAACACGATCATCGATCGAATGTCGCTGACGGGCAGACCGTATACGGACTTGTCGGACGGAACGAAGTCCGACGTGGATTGCATCCTCATCCGACAGGCGCTGCTAGGCGACGGCCCGTGCCGCGAGGTTGTAGAGGATAGTAACCGCATACATCTGAAGACCGGGTTTACCGTGCGGGATGTGGCGACGAACGCCATAATCGGAGCGGCGGTCATCTCGCATGACATTACCGAGGTTACGCGGCTTAAGGACGAGATCACCCGTGTCGAACGATTAAGCTTGGTCGGTCAGATGGCCGCGAGCATCACGCACGAGATTCGCAATCCGATGGCCGTCATCCGCGGCTTCATCCAGCTTATGCGCGAACGAAGCCCGGGTCATCAGCACGAATATTACCGCATCATCATGGAAGAACTGGACCGCGCGAACAGCATCATTAACGACTTTCTCTCGCTGGCTCAGAACCGTATCGTCGAGATGGAGGTGCGGTCGCTCCATGATATCCTGAATGATCTGAGTCCGCTCTTATGGGCGGATGCGAATATGCGCGGGCAGAGCATCGAGATGGATCTCTGCGAGGAGATGCCTGCGTTCGAAATGAACGAGAAAGAGATGAAGCAATTGATTCTGAATCTGGCCCGCAACGGCATGGAGGCGATGACCGATAAAGGGCTGCTCGCCATTCGGACGCGCATAACGGCCGACAATCGGATCGAGCTGTTGGTCGCGGATACCGGAACGGGCATCCCTGCCGATAAGCTGAGTAAGCTGTTCGAGCCGTTCTTCACGACGAAGTCGCGCGGGACAGGCTTGGGACTTGCGCTCTGTCTGAGCATCGTGGAGCGGCATAACGGCAGGATCGACGTACAGTCGGTCGAGGGCAGCGGTACGACCTTCATCGTCTCGTTCCCGCTTGGCCAATCAGCATAAGGAGGAGGCGCGACATGCCGGATGCCATATCGCTCGGGCCGCTGAGCATCAGCGGGCTCGTGCTGTCGGCAGCATTATCAGGCGCGGCCGGACTGCTGATCCTGTATGTCTGGGTGAAGCAAGCGGCTGCCATCCGATCGGGGCCTTGGCTCGAGCTGGCTGCGGTGGCTGTCCCGATCGTTGTATTGTGTTGGAAATTCGGCATCCTATGGCGAGACCCTTCGCTCCTCTGGGAACGGCCGGGTCTCGTGCTATTAATGACCGGCGGCGGTGTCGAAGCTGCCGCAGGCTGCGTGCTCGCCCTCATCTATTGGTTCTTGGCGGCGAGGAAGCGCAAGCTGTCGCCATGGCTCGCGGCAGATGCGCTGGCCATTGCGATCGCGGGCGGCATTGGCGTCTGGTGTCTCCTGTCGGCCCCGGCCTACCGCTGGGGTTATGCGATTGTCTGCGCAGCGGTGCTGTACCGGCTGTTCCGGCAGCGGGACGGCGATCGCCAAGCATTCGGCGGGGCGGCGATCGCGTTCTGCTACGGCATCGGCGCAGGGACGCTCGCCGTAAGCTTGTTCCTGCCCCCGCCGCCGTTCGCTCCGCCGATCGAGTGGCTCGGGCTGCCCGAGCGCCAGTGGCTGATGATCGGGACGGGCTTGCTCGGCGTCCTGCTGCAGGCAGGCAAGGAACGGACGGGATAACCGCTTCCGATGGTGCGCATACTAGCATCGGAAGGAGGCGGTAATCATGCCTAAGAATAATGAGCGCGAAAGCGGCGCCGAAACGTATACGGGACCCAGCAAGTCCGGCAAGGGGCGAAGCGGTTCCGCTCAGCCGGGAACTCCAGGCTACGACAAGAAGCTCGATGGACCGAATCGGCCTTCGGTCTAGCTGGAGGTGACAGCTATGGGACGCGAGTCGGAGCATAAGCCTCGCAAGCAGCCGGAGTCTCCCGAGCTCGCGGCGCTTCGGGACGACCCCGAATTGGACCCGTTCGAGATCGAGTTTTTGCCCGAGTTCCGCGAGGGACGCGGACCGAACGGGCCTTTCGTGAACGAGCACGGCGTCGTGATCGGCGACCATGACTACGCTTCGCCGAATTCGCCGCTCGAGAATTGGACGGAGGAGACGGATCCGGCCATCATGAGCGGAGACGAGTGGGTACATCCGTTCAAGGACGTCGGCTTCCACACCGAGGAGAATCGGCAGCTGTTCGAGCAGGGCATACAGCCGGAGGCCGGCATCTTCATGCATCCGGATAAGGATGCGGCATTCGAAGCCTACCGCCAGAGCGACAATGCGGATGACGACAGCGGAAGTCAGCCATCGAAGAAGCAACCGGACGCTTAAGCCCGGTTGTTTCTTTGTTATGGTAGGTCTATAATAGTAACCAAATTCTATTGGTTATGAAGGAGTGGATAACGATGTCGATGTCGTTCGAGAGATACATGCTGGATATGGTTCAACCGATGCGCGACGAGCTTACGCGTCTGGGAATCGAGGAGCTGCGCACGCCGGAAGAGGTGGAGCAGCGTTTCGCGGAGGCGAAGGGCACCGCGCTTGTCGTCGTGAACTCGGTCTGCGGCTGCGCCGCAGGTCAATGCCGCCCGGGCGTCGCCCAAGCGCTGGCACATGACATTACGCCGGATCATTTGTTCACCGTATTCGCGGGACAGGACAAGGAAGCAACGGCGAAGGCCCGCGAATATTTTGCCCCGTATCCGCCGTCGTCGCCTTCGATCGCGCTGATGAAGGATGGCGAGCTGGTCCACTTCATCGAGCGTCACCAGGTCGAGAACCGCTCCGCGCAAGATATTGCAGCTGATCTGACTAGCGCATTCGATCGGTTCTGCCGTTAAGGCAGGGAGAGGAGTCAGGCAATGGGCATGCAGCAGGATATCATCGCCAGGCTGGGCGTGAAACCGACAATCGACGTGCAAGAGGAGATTCGGCGCAGAGTCGATTTTCTGAAGGCGCAGGTGAAGGAATCCCGCACCACGGGGCTGCTCATCGCGATCAGCGGCGGGATCGACAGCGCGGTGGCGACAGGGCTGTGCAAGCTGGCGACCGACGAGCTGTCGGCCGAGACGGGCAAGGAATACATGACGCTCGGCGTCTTCCAGCCTTATGGGCAGCAGGAAGACATCGCGGATAGCTATGCGGTTGCCGAGGCGTTCCAATTGAAGTACAAGATGGAGATGAACATCGAGGAGGCCGTCGACGAGATCGCGCTCGAGGTCGAGCACGGGTTCAAGTCGATCGGCATGTCGCGCCATATCAGCCGCGGAGGCAAGGGCAACGTGAAGGCGAGGACGCGCATGGTCATGCAGTACGCGCTTGCGTTCGACCTGAATCTGCTGGTTGTCGGCACGGATCATGCATCCGAAGCGGTTACCGGCTTCTATACCAAATGGGGTGACGGCGCGGTCGACGTGACGCCGCTCAGCACGCTGAACAAGCGGCAAGTTCGCCAGCTGGCGAGCGCGATCGGCGTTCCGCAGAGCGTGCTGGATAAGGCGCCGACGGCAGGCCTATGGGAAGGCCAGACTGACGAGGGAGAGCTCGGCATCACTTACGAAGCGAACAGCGATTACCTCGAAGGCAAGGCAATCGACCCTGCCATGGCGGAGAAGCTGGAGCAGAAATATCGGATCACGGAACACAAGCGTGCCCCGATCCCAGGGATCTAATGGTGGACGGCAAGGAAGCAGCTCCGGAATCGGGGCTGCTTTTTGTTAGCTGCGGAGGATCGAAGGCTGGAGGGAATGGAATAGTGGGATTTAATACTGTTAATTAGTACTGTTATTTAGTACGATGACCGAGTTCAAACGCATGCAGTATATAAAAGTACCATTAATAAAGCAGGAATCGCTTAACCTTGGATAATAAAAGTGATTAATGGTAGGAAACAACGCTAATGTTGTATAATTCGCATTTTGGCTAACATTAGCGGTAGTTTTATGCACTGTTATATGGCGGTGTTTCGCTGCGCCACTGTATGACAAGACCGACCAGATGATGCGCATCTGCGGGTTGTCGCATTGCGGTATAGATGAGGTTGACGATTGGAGATGGAAGCGAGAATGATTGCGAAACCGATAACACCGATCTATCTGCTGACAGGCTTCCTGGGCAGCGGCAAGACGACGCTGCTGCAGCGGGCGCTGGAATACTGCGAGGCGACCGGGCGTAAGGCCGCGGTGATCATGAACGAGCTCGGCGAGGCGAATGTGGAAGGTGCGGCGCTAGGCAGCGGGGTGCCGACGGCGGAGCTGCTTGGCGGCTGCATCTGCTGCTCGAGCCGCGGGAATGCGGCTGGCGCCATCGAGATGCTGGTGAAAGAGCATCGGCCTGACGCGATCTGGATCGAATCGACGGGCGCAGCCAATCCGCTCGAGGCGATCGACGGCATCACGGAGGCGGCGCTTGTCGTGCCGATCGCGCTCCGTTCGATCGTGACGGTCGTCGACGGCCCTGGACTAATGGAGCACAGCAGGCGCGGGAAGGGCCGCACTTATAAGCTGATGCGGGATCAGATCCGCGCAGCGACGGCGATCGTATTGAACAAGGCGGACAAGCTTCACCCCGAGGAGCGCGTGCTGCTCGAGCAGACGATCCGGGAGTGGAACGGGGTAGCGGGGCTGACCGTCGCGACCCGCTGCGAAGTCGATATGAAGCCGTTGCTCGATCCCGATGCGGAGTCGCCGATTCGAATCGGCGGCAGCTGCGGCTGCGGCGAATCGGACTGCGGCAGCCATGACCGCGACCAGGCTGGCGACGCGCATGCCGGGCATTCGCATGTGATGGCGCTTACGCATGAGCTGAGCGGCGCCGTCGACAGCGAAGCGTTCGAGGCTTTCCTTATGGCATTGCCCAGCGACGTGTATCGGGCCAAAGGCATCGTCACCTTCCGCGATACCGGCGGCCGCTTCCTGTTCCAGTTCGCTTACCGCGAATCCGATTTCATGCGGCTGGCTCCCGACGTAGAGGCTCGGGATGTCGTCGTTTTGATCGGGGAACATTTTACGAAGGAGCCGTTAGTCGAGCAATTGGTTCGATTAGTCGACATTTCATGACAGAATGTCATCGGATTTTGTAACCTTCGTTACACTAACAAATCGCGATATCTGCTATCATAGTGGGTAGATTTGCTAGAATAGGCGAGGTGTATCAATAGAATGACAATTCATAACCGATATCGCTTCCTGAAGCGAAAGCTGGCAGTCATGCTCACGCTATGCATGCTGTCCACGCTCTTATTCGCGGCAGGTGCGGCGAAGGCTGTCGCGGTGGAATCGCCGGTGCCTGTACCGGTACCGGAACCGCCCGTCTTGCTGTCTCCGACGAACTTGCTGATTACACAGGACACGACGCCGGAGTTGTGGCTGCAAGCGGCGAACGGACATGAGATCGTCGTGAAGGACGCGAACGGGTCAGAGCTTGCAAGGGCGCCCGGACAAGGCAAACAGAAGGTCAGCGTGACGCTGCCGACGTTGGGGGCGAAGCTGCACTTGCTGCGCCTGTCGACCGCCTACTCGTCCATGGCAAGCGAGGAGCTGTGCGTTCCGGTCTACGTCGATAACGACGGCGTCTTCAATGTGCAAGACGTCGTGCGCATCGTCAGGCAGTCCGAGCAGATGGCAGGCTTCGATTACGGCACCGGCGGCGTATCCGCGTTCATGCGCAGCCTGCTGAGCAGGACGAATCCGCAGGCTTCTCCGGAATTCGACTGGACAGGATTCACCGGGGTAGACGAGGTCTCCTTGCAGGTCGATCATGCGAAGGGCTATATCGAGGTCGTCGTACCGTTCGGCACGAATCTGGCCTCGCTGCAGAGCGAATTCAGCGTGCCGGCAGGCGTCACCGCGAGTGTCGGCGGCATCCTGCAGACGAGCGGAAGCACGGCGAACGATTTCAACCGCCCCGTGTTCTATGAGATTAACGACGGTTCGCGGAAGGCCGTCTATGCAGTGAATGTCATCGTCGAACCGGGCATGCATACGTTCGGATTCGTGA
>JAEZCJ010000003.1 GCA_023433615.1 Bacillota bacterium
TCCCGCAGAACGAGTGCGAAAAACCGCATTCGTTCTGCACAGCCGAGCCGATCCCGCAGAACGAGTGCGAAAAACCGCATTCGTTCTGCACAGCCGAGCCGATCCCGCAGAACGAGTGCGGAAAACCGCATTCGTTCTGCACAGCCGAGCCGATCCCACAGAACGAGTGCGAAAAACCGCATTCGTTCGGCTCAACCGTACCGATCCCGCAGAACGAGTGCGAAAAACCGCATTCGTTCTGCACAGCCGAGCCGATCCCGCAGAACGAGTGCGAAAAACCGCATTCGTTCGGCACAGCCGAGCCGAAATGCTATCCAATCCGCGTAGATGGCGCTCCCATAGCGGCTGCCCCCATCCAGCACGAATACCCGTCAGCGGTCCTCAGGCTCGCTTGACGGGTATTCGTGCCTGCGGTGCAGCTAGGACGATGCAGCGTCCTGCGGGAACTGCAGCGCATACAGCTGCGCGTAGCGGCCGCCGAGCGCGAGCAGCTCCTCGTGGCCGCCCTGCTCGACCGCGCGGCCTTCCTCAAGCACGACGATGCGGTCCGCATGGCGGACGGTCGACAGCCGGTGCGCGATGACGATGCAGGTACGATCTTGCAGCAGCCGCGACAGCGCCTCCTGAATGAGATGCTCGGACTCCGTATCGAGCGAGGCCGTCGCTTCGTCCAGGATGACGAGACGCGGATTCTTGAGCAGCGCCCGCGCGATCGAGAGCCGCTGCTTCTGTCCGCCGGACAGCTTCACGCCGCGCTCGCCGATTTCGGAATCGTATCCGTTAGGGAACGATGCGATAAAAGCATGCGCATTCGCGGCCCGTGCCGCCGCCTCAAGTTCCTCATCCGTCGCGTCCTGCTTGCCGTACCGAATGTTATCGCGAATCGTGCCGCTCCACAGCAGGATGTCCTGCGACACGATGCCCATCTGCTCCCGCAGCGATTTCAGCGTCACGTCACGCACGTCGTGGCCGTCCACGGTCACGCGGCCGCCGTCGACGTCATAGAAGCGGGTGATCAGATGGGCGATCGTCGTCTTGCCTGCGCCGGAGGAGCCGACAAGCGCCGTAACGCTGCCCGGTTCGATGTTCAGATCGAACCGGTCGAGCACGACGGGATGGCCGGCGTACGCGAAGGTGACCTGTTCGAAGGCGACCCGTCCGGCGAGCGGGGGCAGCGGGGTTGCGCTTGGCTTGTCCGCGACACCGGCTTCCGTGTCGAGAATGTCGACAATGCGTTCATAAGCGGCTGCGGACTGCTGCACCGTGTTCATGATGCGGCTGAAATGCCGCACCGGATTCTGGAGGAGGCGCAGGTACGCCATGAAGGCCACGATCGTCCCGATCGTCAGCTCGCCCTGCATGACCTTCCAGGCACCGAACACAAGGACGAGCGCGAGTCCCAGGTAGTTGATCCAATCGACCAGCGGCTCGTAGACGGCACGCAAGCGGACGGTCGCAAGGTTTGCCTCCATGTTCTTGCGGCTGCGCAAGGCGAATCTGTCGGCCTCGTATTCCTCGGAGGCGAATCCCTTGATGACGCGAATGCCGGAGAGCGTGTCCTGCAGATGGTTGCTGACTTCGGCAACCGATTGCTGCACGACGCGAAAGGACGAGCGTATGCGCTTGCCGAACGTACGCGTCGTGAAGAGCAGGAGCGGGAACGTCGCGAGCAACAGCACCGTCAGCTGCCAATCGATATAGAGCATGTAGCCCGCGATCGCGGTGAAGGTGAACACGTCCGTGAACAGCTGGATCATGCTGGAGGAGACGAGCTGTTGAAGCATGTTCACGTCATTGGTCACGCGCGACATGAGATCGCCCGTGCGATTTCGGTCGAAGAAGGCCATGTCCATGCTCTGGATGTGCCGGTATAACGTATTGCGCAGATCATGAATGGCACGCTGCCCGACAGCGGCCATGGCGGTGCTGCTGACGAAGCCGAGCAGGCCGAGCAGCGCGGCAGCGGAGAGGACGCCGCCGGCGATCCAGCCGAGCTCGTCGAACCTCTTCTCGGGAATGACGGTGTCGATCGTGTAGCGGGTTAATTGCGGAATGATAAAAGCGAGCAAAGAGACCGCGACGATACATAGGAAGGCGGCGAGCAGCAGTCCCCATCTCGTTCGCGCAAGCGAGAACATGCGAAGCAGCATGCTCCAGATCGAGCGTGGATTGACCCTCG
The DNA here is from genome assembly GCA_023433615.1 of Bacillota bacterium. Taxonomy (GTDB): domain Bacteria; phylum Bacillota; class Bacilli; order Paenibacillales; family Paenibacillaceae; genus Paenibacillus_I. Next base: position 2,180 of record JAEZCJ010000003.1, read on the forward strand.
GTACCGGCGCGCCGCGCAAGCCGCCGCTGCCTGGACCAGATGAATGAAGATGCATCTATAATCCCTCCAGTAGAGTAGGCGCCTTAGTCGTGCTCCCGAGCAAGCTGCCCGGAGGCATACGGGATACGTCCACGATAGTCCTCCTCGGCCATGCCTGTCAAACAGGCGATTAGACGGCGGGCCTTGGCGGCATAATGAAGCGAGAAGGAGGCCGGCCGTACGGCTGCGCTGTTCCAGGCATACAAGGAGGGAAAAGAGATGTACGATTGCGCGATCGTAGGCGGCGGCATTGCCGGCATGCAGGCAGCGATCCAGCTTGGGAGGTATAAGCACTCGGTCATCGTCATCGACGCCGGAGAGGGGCGGTCAAGCCTGTGCCGCAGGTATCGCAATCTGCTGGGCTATCCGGACGGCATCAGCGGGAGCGAACTGCTCGCAGCGGGAAGACGGCAGGCAGATGCGCTAGGCGTAACGTTCCTGCACGGCATCGCATCGGATGCCTCGATGACGGAAGATACCCTCACGCTCGAGGTCGCCTGTTCGCGGCTGAACGAAGGCGATGGCGGTCAAGACTACGTCCGCATACAGGCCAGGCGTCTGCTGCTTGCGACAGGCGTGAAGGATCGACTGCCGGAGTGGCCGGCGCTGTTCCCGTGTCTAGGCATCAGCGTGTTCGTCTGTCCGGATTGCGACGGCTATGAGGCAGCGGATCGGCATACGCTCGTACTGGGCAGCGGCGATGCAGGCGCGGGCATGGCGCTTACGCTGACGCATTGGACCAGGCAAATTACTTACGTGAATCACGAGCTCGCGACGATCGATGGCGCTAAGCTCCGACAGCTTGACGAACATGGCATCGTCGTCATCGATCAGCCGGTCAGCGAGCTTCTGACGGATGGCGAACAGCTGCGCGGCGTCCTGCTGGCGGACGGCCGGACCGTCGAAGCGGACCGGGGCTTCATCGCCTTCGGCGGGAATGAGGTGCGCTCCTCGCTCGGCGCGCAGCTCGGAGTGAAGCTCTCGAATAATCGGCACATCGAGACGGACAGCCGGACGAAGCAGACGAGCGTTCGTCACGTATGGGCGGCTGGCGACGTAGCCGTGCATTCCGAGCAGTCGGCCATCGCGATGGGCGACGGCAGCCAAGCGGCGATCTGGATGCACAAGAGCTTAGCGGATAAATAAGGCTTCACGCCGGATACGGGATTTGCTATAATGGTAATTGGTGCGGCAACACGCTGATACACGCAGCATAGCGCCATAACGAATATCAGGTAAATGAATGAATCTATCCGCTGGATAAACGTCACTTCATGGCCTAACCTTCTCGCAATCTGCGGGAGCGTTAGGTCTTTTTTCGTTGCCAATATCTTTCCAATCATCCTAAATACTGGGGGTAAGGACATGATTATGCGGCGTGACGGTATTGCTGCACTGGAATCGACGCAGCGCCTGATTCTGTATCTGGCCGCTTCATCGTTGGCTAGCGCTGCGGTGCAGCACGGGATCAGCGGCGACTGGCGCTCGACGGCTTTGCAGTTCTGTACAACAGCGATTCTATCTGCGGCTGCTTATCGCGCAGGCCTCCGGGAAGGGGAAGACGGAAAGGCGGACAGGAGCGGCAGAGAAGAAGGCAAGCAAGAGTCGGCAGCACAGGCAGCCTCCGCGAGCAAGCAGAACGAGCCGAGGGCCGAACTAGAACGGGAGAAGCTGTCGATGGCGGGCATGCTGGCTGCCGGTATTGCCCATGAGATCCGCAACCCGCTCACGAGTCTCAGGGGCTTCCTACAGCTGACAGCAGACAAGGCGAAGCCGGAATACACCGCGATCATGCTGTCGGAGGTCGATCGGATCAACGAGATCGTCACGGAGCTGCTGGAGCTGGCGAAGCCGAAGGAGACGGCGTTCGATGAGCGCGACCTCCCGGCGCTGCTGGAGCAGACCGTTACGCTGCTGGAGGCACAAGCGAATTTGAGCAACGTCACGCTGACCATGGAGCCGAGCGCGCGCGAGCTCCGGTCTATTATGGTCACTTGCGAAGAGAACAAACTGAAGCAAGTGTTCATCAATCTGATCAAGAACGCGGTCGAGGCTTCGGCAGGAGGCGGCGCGATCCGCATCGCGGTCCGGGAATCGGAAGGACAAGCCGTTATCGAGGTAGCCGATACCGGATCCGGATTCCCAAGCGAACATATGGAACGATTGGGCCAGCCTTTCTATACGACGAAGGAGCACGGAAGCGGGCTCGGTCTCATGGTCTGCCGCAGAATCGTGCAAGACCATGGCGGAACGATCGATTTTCGGAGCGAAGTTGGCGCAGGTACCGTCGTCACGGTGCATCTCCCTTGCAATCAGCCAAGAATGGAGGACATGAAAGCTCGTTCGGCAGGGCAACCTATTGGCAGTTAAGCTAGATATAGGAGACATTATGGACGAGCTTGAATATATGACGCAACCCATCCAACAATATCAACAGGCCATTGCCAGCTACATGGCAAAGCTGCTGCGGGATCACTTCGGCAAAGGTCCGGAATCGGTCGCCGTCTCGGTCAGCGATTGCTACATTGTCATGTACTTCCGCAATTTTCTCACGCCGTCGGAGCGGGTGCTGCTTGAGCAGGATCAAATCAACATTATCGACCACATCCGCGAGAAGCTGATGCTCGCTTTGATGCCGGAGCTATACGGGTACATCGAGGTCGTCACCGGGATCAAGGTGCGGGAATTCTATTACGATTGGAACTTTCACAATAAATCCGGCATGCTTGTCGGCATTAGCAAGGAGCCGTTCCCGGATGCGGGAGGCGTCGACGTGCAGTATGCCGGCAAGCAGGGCGTCGAGGACGAGGTTCGATCCATCAGCTACCAAGCGCAGAAGATGCCGGAGCAGCTGTATTCCCTCCAGGTTGCGCCGCGCCTGGTGCTGGCGATCCGCGACGGCATTCTCGTGCGCATCGAGAAGGAGTTGATCCGGCTCGGGCACGGAGACATGCTGAAGCAGGTCAAGCGTAACTTGGAGAAGTCGTATCTCCACAATAATAGTATGTTCGAGGCTGCGCTCGGCAAGCAGTTGACCGACGTTTTCGTCGATTGGAACCTTGATCTGGACAAGAGCGTGATTCTTCTCGTGACGAATCCGCAATCGCAGCAGCAATGACCGCTATCGAATAAGCATAAATTAATTGCCGATTCCTCTAATAATTTTTCTCGGATATGTCGTTAATATCCACACAACGATTACCGAGGAGATGGATTCGTGGGACGACTGGGATTGCGTACGAAGCTAGGATTGCTGATTATGATTCCGATTCTGCTGCTATGCGGAGCGGGCAGCTATGCGCTGCTGCAGACGCGCGGCCTGACGGAGACGCTGATGGACAGCCTGTACACGTCCACGTATAAGAGCTCCGAGCTTCTGCTCAATGCCGATCGCGATATGTATCAAGCAATGACGGCCTTGAAGTCTGCCCAAGCAGGGAAGATGGATGCCGAAACCTACGACGCGCATCTTGCGGATTTCGAGGAGAATGTGGCGCAGGCTGCCGCACGGATCGACGAGGCGGAGAAAATATGGGCGGAGCATCAAGCGCTTCTGCGAGGCATAGACGAGAAGATTGCGATGACGGCGCAGTTCGCGAACGCAAGCGGCGGCTTGCGGCATTGGCATGACGCGGCAGCGCCGGTATTAGCGCGCTTGATAGAGGCATCCGATGCAGAGCGGTCAGCAATCGCCCAAGAGCTTAACGATCATGAGGCGTTGTTCGATGCCTCCCGCGACGGGCTCAATCAGTTGGAGGAGCTGATCGATACGAATGCATCGGTAACGGTCGCCGAGTTGGAAGCGAAGTCGGATCGGCTCTTCCTAACCTTCATCCTGTCCGTCATCATCGCTGCAGTGCTCGTCATGTTACTAGGCGTGCTGCTGGCGCGCAACATCCGGCTGTCGCTGGACCGATTGGCGAAGACGGCTAATAGCATCGCGGAAGGCGAGCTGCCGCGCGAAGAGGTCGCCGTGCAGCATGCGCGGGACGAGATCGGCGAGCTCCAGGTCAGCATGAATCGCATGACGGCGCAGCTGCGCGATTTGATCGGAGCCATGACCGGCGTGTCGAAGACGGTATCCGTCTCGTCCATAGAGCTTACCGCTAGCGCGGATCAGACGAGGCAGGCGACGGGGCATATCGCGGAGAGCATGCAGGAGATGTCCGCAGGGGCAGAGCAGACCGCGGCGAGCGTCACGGCAGACTCGCAGCGCGTAGGGCGGATCGTGATGAGCGCGGATTATACGAGAGCGCTGTTGCAGGATGCTGCCGAGCTGGCGAATCAAGTGGATCATCGCGCAACGGAAGGCACGCGTGTGATCCACCATGCCGTCGACCGAATGGAGACGGTCGAACAGGCCGTGCACACGCTCTCCGCATCCGTAGAACGGCTTCGCCAGAACTCCATGTCGATCGCGGAATTCCTCGAGACGATCACGCAGATCGCGAGCCGCACGAACGTGCTGGCGCTTAACGCCAGCATCGAGGCATCGCGCGCCGGCGAGCAAGGCAAGGGCTTCGCTGTCGTCGCGGCCGAGATCCGCAAGCTGGCCGAGCAGGCGAGCCGTGCCACGAGCGAGGCGGGAGAGCTGGCGGACAATATCGTGAACGGCACGACCGAAGCGACCGAAGCCATGACGCTGACAGGCACGGAAGTCGCGACGGGGCTTGCTTCGGTCCGAGAAGCGAACCTGTCGTTCGAGCGAATCGGGCGCGATGTGTCGCAGGTGGCCGCCCAGATGTTGCAGATGGACGAGGCGGCGCAGCAGCTCGAATCCGAGGCACGCGAGACGGATCAGTCGCTGGGGCAGATCGCCGAGACCGTCGGTCGGATCGCCGACGATATTCAAGATGTATCGGCGGCGGCAGAAGAGCAGCTCGCTTCGATGGAAGAAGTATCGGCCGCGGCGCAGACCTTGTCGAGCTTGGCGGCGGAGCTGCAGGCCATCATCGGCCGGTTCAACGTCAAGTAAGACAGGCCAGAAGGCCGCTATCCTGACAGCCGTAACACGACTGTCAGGATGGCGGCCTTATTAGCTTCGGCTTATGGAACGGCGAATGATGCCGTTCCTTCTTGCGTTCCTCCGCTTGCTTGCCCGGACGGATGAAGAACCAAGCCAGCATGGCGGACATGATGCCGATGGCGGCCAGCGTCCAGAATAGCGGATCGGCCGAGCGACCCGTAAGCAGCGAAGCCGCAGGAGGTCCGGCCGCGACGCCAGCGAACCGCAGACTGCTGTAGAACGAACTGACTGTGCCGCGGCGCTCTTGCTCGATCCCCTCCGTAATGAACGCATCCAGGCAAGGCAGCGCGACGCCGATCCCAAGGCCTGCCGTGCTGAGGAAGATGATCTGACCGGTCACGCTGTCGAACCAGATACAGGCAGCCGACGCAATGGTGGCTAGCATGAAGCCTGCCGTCGTCAGAAGCTTCATCCGCCGCTTGTTCTCGCCGATGACCTTCCCGGTAACATAAGAGGCCGAGCACAGAATCGCCAGCGGAATGGCGAGCACGGCACCCTTCATGACGCCCTTCATGTGGAATTTATCCTCCAGAACGTCTGATAGGTAGATCAGGAAAGCGAACAGCATGAACATGCCGACCCCGCCCAAGGCGAAAAGCACGTAAAGCCATCGCCCCTTCTTGCGAAAGAGCGACCCGAGCGAATGCAGGAATTCCTTAAAAGGCACTGGATCCTGTTCCAGCTTAGGAGAAGGGACGAGCCAGAGCACCAGCAGCACGGAGATCGCAGAGAACACCGGAATCGATGCGAATGGATAATACCAGGCGATCCAGGCCAACAACGAACCGATGATCGGGCTTAGCACCTTGCCGAACGTGTTGGACGTCTCGATCAGGCCGAGCCCGGCGCTGACCTTCTTCTCGCTCTTGAACAGGTCGCCGACGAGCGGCATGACGATCGGAGCCGCACCGGCGGCGCCGATGCCTTGGAGAATACGCCCGATCAGGATGTAGATATAGGCATGTTCTCTACCTACCCAGATTGCGGCTGCCGCGCAGATCCCGCCGCCGATGCCGGCGATGATGAGACTCGGCACGATGATCCTCTTGCGCCCGATGCGATCCGACAAGTAACCGGCGATCGGGATGAGCAGGATGGCCATGACGGAGAATACGGTGATCAGGAGGCTGGTCTGAAGCGGCGTAATCTGCAGCTGCCGCCTGATCTCGGGCAGTACCGGAATCAGCATGGAATTGCCGAGCGTCATGATGAGCGGGATCGAGCTGAGCGCGAGCAGCGCGCTCTTGCGATTACCATTCAAGGCCGTTACTCCTTTGCATCGAGAATAGAATAACGGGTATCCGGTTGACCGGCGGCCGTATATGGGGATAGCTTGCGCGGGAGAAGCGCGTTTCATGCGGCCAGCGGCTACGAACGAGAACAAGCAGGTACCTGTCGGCATGACGGGGTACCTGCTTGCCGTTGTTGCTATCGGATTGCCAATGCGTTACGCTGCCGTCCCAACCGGGGCTGCCGCGCGCGATTGGCGTTCCTTGCGCGACCGCTTGTAGTAGAGCAGCTCATACATGACCGGCACGACGACCAGCGTTAGCAGCGTCGAGCTGATCAAGCCGCCGATGACGACCACGGCCAGGCCACTCGAGATGATGCTGCCGCCGCCGAGGCCGATCGCCAGCGGGATGAGCGCGCAGACGGTCGCGATCGCGGTCATCAGAATCGGGCGCAATCGCGTGCCGCCCGCTTCGAGCAGCGCCTCGCGGATCGTAAGGCCGTGCTCGATCTGCTGGTGAACGCGTTCGAGCAGGACGATCGCGTTCGTCACGACGATGCCGATCAGCATCAGGAATCCGATCATGCTCGACACCGACAGCGGCTCGCCGCCGATCATCGTGCCGGCGATGCCGCCGATGAGGGCGAACGGGAGGGAGAACAGCACGGCCAGCGGCGCGCGCCCTTCGCGGAAGGCGATGACCATGACGATGTATACCATGCCTACCGCGATCATCATTGCCATCAGCATATCGCTCATCATCTGCTGAATATCCTCGTTGCTGCCGCCGAACTTGTAGTCGACGCCGTCCGGCAGCTTCAAGCCCGCAAGCGCCTTCTCGATGGCGGCATTGACTTGGCCCGCGTCCTTATTCGTAATCTTGCCGGTAACGGAGGCGAACTCCGAACCGTTCTTATAGAGCAGCGTGCTCGGAAGCTGCACTTCCTTCACTTCCGCGATATCCTGGACGCGAATCTTCTCGCCCGTCGGCGCGTTCAGCTGGAGGCTCGCGATGTCCGCTGCCGATGCGATCGACGTGCCGCTGAGCGCCACATAGAGGTCGCTGATCCCGGACCCGTCCGCAATCGTGCCGGCTTTCGTCTCCGAGAGGAACGGGCGCAGCATCATGGAAGCCTGCGCGGCAGACAAGCCATGCTGCATTGCATCTGCTTGACGGACCTCGATGGCGATGCCCTTCGTGCCGTCCTGCAGGTTATGGCTGACATTGTCCGTGCCGCTCACTTGCTTGACGGCATCCTTCACCAGCTCGGTCCCCGTCCGAATCGCTTCCGTGGAAGGCCCTGTCACGGTAACGTCGATCACGCCGCCGCCGGTCATGTCATCCTGCGTCAGGCTGAATTCGGCGCCTTCCGGGACGCTCACGACTTGGCTGACCTCTTCGCTGAATGCGTCCAGATCCGTTCCGTTCTCGAGGCCGATGAACCAGCCGGCCATGTTCGACTCCTCGCTGCCGAAGAACGTTCCGCCTACCGTGACGGAGGCGTTCTTCACGGCCGGGTGTTCGCCGATGACCTTATCCAGCTTGGCGGCTTCAAGGCGAACGACGTCCAGGCTCGTGCCCTTCGGCATTTTCAGGTCGGCGAAGATGTACTTGTATTCCGACTCCGGCAGCAGCGTCACGCCGATCTTGCCAGCGAAGATCGGGACGAAGCTGGCCGCGAAGACGATGAACGCGAGCGCGAGGACGACGGCCTTATGGTTCAAGGACCAGCTCAGCACGCGCTTGTAGCTGCGGCTGGCCGAAGATTCGCGGGCTTCCGCCTGCGGCTTGGCATTCTTCATCAATGCCCATGCCATGAGCGGCACGACCGTCAACGCGACGAGCAGCGAAGAGAGCAGTGCGAATCCGACAGTGAGAGCGAACGGCTGGAAGTAACCGCCTATCATACCTTGCAGCAGGCCGAGCGGCGCGAACACCGCGACGGTCGTGATCGTCGAGGACGTGATCGCTCTGCCGACCTCCGCCGTTGCGGCGGTAATCAGCCCGGTGCTGGCCCCCTCTCCGCGGAGCCGGCGCATAATGTTCTCGATGACGACGATGCTGTCATCTACGACCCGGCCGGTTGCGACGGCTAAGCCGCCTAACGTCATGATGTTGAGCGTCACGTCCGTAAAAGCTTTCAGACAGATCATCGCGATCAGCATGGAGAGCGGAATCGAGACGATTGCGATCAGCGTTGCGCGGAAGTTGCGCAAGAAGAATAGGATCAGGATCGAAGCGAACAGCGCGCCGAGACCGCCTTCCCTAGCCAGCGTGCTGACCGATTCCTTAATGTCCACGGCGCGGTCGTACATGATCAGCGTGTCGACTTGACCCGATTTCTCCGCTTCGGCATAGATGTCGAGCACCGCTTGCGAAACTTCTACCGTATTCGCTGTGCCGGACTTCACGATATTGAGCGTCACGCTCGGCAGTCCGTTCGTCAGGTTAATGATAGCGAGATCCTTGCCTTGCTCGATGGCTGCGACGTCGGTCAGCCTGACGGTTCCGTCCGCTGTCAGCGTCCACTGCTTCAGTTGTTCGACCGACCGGAGATCGCCTTGCACGAATACCGGGAGGTTCGAATCCTTCATGGTGGCTTCGCCGAGCGGGACGCTGAGATTATTCGCCTGCAGGACGCCCATGATCTGATCGTACGACACGCCATGCTGGCTCATCTTGGCGGCATCGAGGCGGATGTAGACGCCGTCATCCTTGAGGCCGATCGTCTGCACTTCGCTGACGCCTTCGACCGTCTCGAGCTGCGGACGCAGCGTGCTGCGCACGTAAGCGCTGAGCTGATCTTCCGTCATGTCGCCCTGCGCGATGACCGTCGAGTACATGATCGGCTGGTTCGTCGTCGAGAAGTACATGACCGCCGGCTTGCTCACGCCCTCCGGCAGTTGGACTGTGCCGACGGCCTGCTGGACGAGCTCTTGCTTCTTCTTCATGTCGTCGTTGAAGCCGAATTCGAGCTGCAGCACGGCTACGCTGTTCGCGGACTGCGACGTGACGTTCTTGACGCCTTCGACATTTCGCAGCACTTGCTCGAGCGGAAGCGTGACTTGACTCATGACCTCGTTCGGCGCGGCGCCGGGATAGACGGCCTGCACCATAACGCCGGGGAAATTGATCTCCGGCTGCTGCTCTTGCTGGAACTTGGTGGTGGCGTAGACGCCTCCTGCTGCAATCAAGATCACCAGCAGGACGATGGCAACGGGGTTGCGAAGCGAAAATTTCGTGAAAAATTGCATGTTCTCTCTCACTCTTCTTTCCAATGGATTTGTGCGGCCGATTCGCCTCATTGGGATTTATTGTATCTGGAAGGAGAAGGCCCAGCCATGGTCTCAGGAATGTACTTTGAGCTGGACTGAGGTCGGAGTTTCCATTGGACCTGAGGTCGATGCGCAGGTGATGCGGGAACGGGAAAGCTGTGGTATGCTGGTATCCTAGAGGGTGGAACGTACGTTCGGAGGTTGGATAGAGCATGGATGAGTATCGCATCCCGATTCGCGTGCTGGCAGAGTATGCCTACCGCTCCGGGAGCATCGAAGCAGGCTTCCAGGCGCAGGCAAGCCTGACGGAAGGGACGAAGGCGCATCAGCAGCTGCAGGATGCTTACGGCGAGACGGACCGTAAAGAGGTGCCGATCGCGGGCGCAGTCGAATACCGGGACATCCGCTTCCTGCTGGACGGCCGCTGCGACGGCCTGCTGGCGACCGAAGACGGCGGCGTCATGATCGACGAGATCAAGTCGACTGCGCGAGCGCTCGAATCGTGGGGGACTGCGGATGACGGCGCTCCCGTGCATTGGGCGCAAGCCTACTGCTATGCCTATCTGTATGCGCGTGAGGAAGGGTTGGCGCGCATCGCGGTCAGGCTGACTTATACGCGCGTCGGAACGGCGGAAGTACGGCGGATCGAGCGGTCATTGACGGTCGAGGAGCTGGAGAAGTTCGTGACGGGGCTGGCTGCGGCACTCTATCCTTACGCGCGGATGAAGCTCGACCATGCCGCTGCTCGGGATGCGTCGGCGCGAGCGCTGGCTTTTCCCTTCGGGGCGTATCGTCCTGGGCAGCGGCGGCTTGCAGGCGCGGTTTATAAGGCAATCGCCGACGGCAAGGGCTTGTTCGCGAAGGCGCCGACCGGGACGGGCAAGACGATCTCGACGCTGTTCCCGGTCATTAAGGCGTTCGGGGAAGGGCTGCTCGAGCGGGCCTATTACTTGACGGCCCGGACGACGCAGCGGCAGGCGGCGGAGGATGCGCTGGCGAGGCTGGGCGAGCAGGGGCTGCGCATGCAGACGGTGACGCTGACGGCCAAGGAGAAGATCTGCTTTCAAGACGAAGTCGACTGCCGGGCGGTCAGCTGCCCGTATGCAGACGGCTACTATGATCGGATCAATGCGGCCGTTGTCGACCTGCTGAGCTCGGAGACGCTTATGACGCGGGAGGTTATCGAGTCGTATGCGCGCAAGCATTGCGTGTGTCCGTTCGAGTACTCGCTGGATGCCGCTTATGCGGCGGATGCGGTGATCTGCGATTATAACTATATCTTCGATCCGAGGATCTCGCTGAAGCGGCAGTTCGAGGAGCAGAAGCGCCGCACCGCGCTTCTGGTGGATGAGGCGCATAATCTTGAACCTCGCGCCAGAGAGATGTTCTCGGCCGCGCTCGGCAAGGGGATGTTCCTCGAGCTGCAGCGGGCATGGAAGGGCGTGGACGCCGAGCTGCACGCGGCGGCGAAGGCAATGAATGCGGCATTCATCTCGCTGCGCAAGCAGGCGGCGAGCCAGACGGATGCGCGGCTAGCGGACGGCGTGCCGGAGCCGCTTACGGAGGCGGCGAAGCAGTTCGCGGCTGCAGCGGAGCGAAGGCTAGCGGCCGGCGGCGACGGAGGTGTGGTCTATGACGGCGGAAGAACGAGAGACGAGGCTGCTGGGGAGCGCGGGCTGCTGGGAGAGGCCGGGGCGTCGGGCGTGACAAGGGGTTCGACGAGCGTCGATGCCGCTGTGGGCGATCGGGGTGCAGGGAGCGCGGAGTCGGGTGAGGTGTCGGCTGGCACCACGCTTCTGGACGCCTATTACGCGGTCCAGACCTTCCTCCGGGCGGCAGCGCTGTTCGATGAGCGGTTCATCGCCTATGCGGAATCTGACCGGCGGGATTTTACGGTGAAGCTGCTCTGCCTCGATCCCTCCGAGCTGCTGCGCAGAGCCGCGAAGGGGTATCGCGCACGCGTCTATTTCTCCGCGACCTTGTCGCCGCTGCCGTATTACATCGAAAGGCTGGGCGGCGATGACGAGGATTACGCCGTTGCGGTTTCGTCGCCGTTCGACCCAGCGCAATGGGATGTGCGCATCGTCCCGTTGTCGACGCGCTACCGCGACCGCGACGCGTCGATCGCGCCGATCGCCGCGCTGCTTGCGCAAGCGGTGCGGGATAGGCCGGGCAATCATCTGGCGTTCTTCCCGTCGTATGCGTACATGAACGACGTGCATGCGGCGTTCATGGCGTTGGCAAGTGCGGGAGACGGCGGTGAAGGTGCGCGTGATGCGGGCGAGGAAGTCCGCACGAGGGAGGTGCGGCGCGTTATGATGGGTGGCCAGCCGTTAGACGTGCTGCTGCAGAGTCAGGGCATGACCGACGAGGAGCGAGGGGACTTCCTCGAGGCGTTCGAGGCTGGACGGGAGCGGTCGCTGCTCGGCTTCGCGGTCATGGGCGGGATTTTCTCGGAGGGGATCGACCTGCAAGGCGACCGGCTATCGGGCGTTGCCGTCATCGGCGTTGGGCTGCCGCAGCCGAGCGCGGAGCGCGAATGGATTCGCTCTTACTTCGACGCTGCGGGCAAGGACGGCTTCGATTATGCCTACGTCTATCCGGGCATGAACAAGGTGCTGCAGGCAGGCGGCCGCTTGATCCGCTCCGAGGAAGACCGCGGCACGCTGCTCTTGATCGACGACCGCTACCGGCAGCCGAAGTATTGGCGCCTGCTTCCTCCGGAGTGGCGGGAGGGTTAGCGGCGACAAGGCCTGTGCCTGCCTCTTGATACGTGCGAAAGAGCCCTCAGCTGCAGCAATGAGGGCATCGGGGCAGGCTTTTCGCGAACAATAGCGAAGCATCTGCACTACTAACGTATAGACATGCACTAATTCGGAGGGCTTCGCCCCTCTTGACGACTTAGATTTCACGAATGCGCTAAATAGCGAACATCCATTCGCTATTTAGCGCATTCTACCCACTATTCGGCCGGAGATGGTACTTTTGCCGAGATATAGCGCATGCACATCCCTTAACAGCGCAATAGCTTCGCTAAGCACGCTAGGCGTTCAATGCGGGTGAGTAATGCCAAAAAGAAAAAGGGAATGTAACGATGTACATTATACCTTCTACAACGATTCGTCAGCGGCAAATGGAAGCTCGCATTAAACTGCAATCCAAGCTTGCGGTTGCAGAAAAGCAGATTGCCGAAGGAGCGGAGCTGCTGGACCATGACCAAGTCATGGCAAGGATGCGGATGAAAATCAAAGCAGCAAATAAAAGATTCGGCCGACTTTCTAAATAGGGATCAGTGTTATCGGAGGAAGGGTATTCCATCATCCAACGTGGCTATCGGTTTATCGTTGTGTATCCGTATTAGGTCTTTTGCCGAATCATGGGCGACACGGTTATCATATATCGCATTTTGCATGGACGAAGAGATTATCTTCGTGAGTTGTTTGATTATGAAATGTTATAATGGATCTATGTCGAATCCAATGATCTCCACTAAATTCCACATCCCTCCGCCGAGGCCCGGGACGGTGATCCGCCGGCGGTTAACGGAACGGCTGAGCAAGGGAATGTATCGCAAATTGACGCTCATTGCTGCGCCGGCAGGCTATGGCAAGACCACGTTAGTCTGCGATTGGCTAGCTGATTGCGGACGACCTGCGGCATGGCTGTCCTTAGAAGTAGAGGACCGCGAGATTACGCGGTTTCTTACCTATCTCATCAGCGCCTTTCAGACCCTGTCGCCGCATATAGGCGAAGGTGCACTCGCTGTGCTGCGCTCCCCAGAGCCCGCGACCGCCGAAGCGATTCTTGCGGTTCTTATTAACGAGCTCTCGACGCTATCCTCCCCCTCTATCCTTATCCTTGACGATTACCATGCGGCCAGCTCATCAGAGGTAGAGGAGGCGGTAGGTTTTCTGCTGGACCACCTTCCCGCTCAGATGCATCTTATCTTGACCTCGCGCGAGAGCCCTAATCTTGCCCTGCCGAAACTGCGGGCCAAGGACCAACTAACCGAGCTGAGTGCGGCCGACTTGAGGTTTACGCTCGCCGAGGCAGAAGGCTTGTTCAACCATGACATGGCACTCAACCTCACCAGAGACGAGATAGCCGGGTTTCAATCGCGGACCGAAGGCTGGGCTGTGGGGCTGCGTCTGGCAGCCCTTTCGATCCGGGAAGACAGCGATGCGGGTCGGCTTCTTCAATCTTTCACGGGCAATCATCATTATGTGCTGGACTATCTGGCTGAAGAAGTGCTCCAGCGCCAGCCGGCAGACGTGCAGCAATTTCTGCTGCGATCCTCTCTCGCGGATCGGCTGTGCGGATCGTTATGCGATGCGCTGATGCCTGATTATAAGGTTGCCGGTCGCGTTCGGTTAGCCGAGCTTGATCGGATGAACTTGTTCATTATCCCGCTCGATCAGGAACGGCACTGGTATCGCTACCACCACCTGTTCGGGGATATCCTTCGCCGACGGCTGGCGGACAGCATGGAGGAGCGCGATATCCGCCAATTGCACTTGCGGGCGAGCATCTGGCAGGAAGAACAGGGCTTCGAGCTCGAAGCGCTGCGTCATGCCATCGAAGCACGAGATACCGCGCGGAGCGCGCGTCTGCTGGGCGGCGGCGGGCTGCCGCTGCATCTGCGAGGGGCAGCCCGCATGACGATCGATTGGCTGAATTCGCTGCCTGCCGCGGAGCTGAATAAGCGGCCGGAGCTATGGGTGTACTACGGATCAGCGCTTTTGATCGCCGGTAAACCGACCGGGGTCGAGCACAAGCTCCGGGCAGCCGAGGCGGCATTATCAAGCGTAGAGCTAGACGATGACGTCATGAACTTGATTGGTTGGATTGCAGCTACTCGGGCGACGCTGGCTTCCTTGCAATTGACCCATCATCGCGATGCTGCAGGAACCGATCTGCATGCGGCGGAAGCGGCTATGCAAATCTCGGAGACGGAGAACAAGACGGATGAGCTTATCGGAATCTTAACGCCTGCTTGGGATGCAGGCATGAAGGATACGAAGGGAATCGAACAAGTAATCGTCCAATCTCGCCGTGCCCTTGAATATCTGCGGCCGGACAATCTGCCTGCCCGAATGGCGTCCGCTTGGATGCTGGGTGTCGCTTGCCAGCGGCGGGGGGAATATGCCGAGGCTTGCGCGGCCTATAGCGAAGTGATCGCCAATTGCCGGTTGATCGATCATCAGCTGATGGCGGTATCGGCTACCCTCGGAATCGCTCAGATCAGGGAAGCGGAAGGGCGACCGGAGCTGGCGGCTGAGCGTTATCGAGAAGTGCTGAGACTGGCCGACGGACTGCCGCACCCGGCGATTCGCGAAGCGCGAACGGGTCTGGAGCGCTTGACCCGCGTCCTCGAGCATCGGATCGAGCCGTTAAGCCCGCGCGAAATCGAAGTGCTGCAGCTTATCGCGGATGGGCTCTCCAATCGACAGATTGCCGAGAAGCTTGGTTTGGCGATCGACACGGTGAAGGGCCACAATCGAAGGATTTTCGAGAAGCTCCATGCGGAGCGGCGTACGGAAGCGATCGCTCGCGCCCGCGAACGCAAGCTGATCACGATCAATCCAGAACCACACTAAAGTGTCTACAGGGCGCCTTTCCCTCGGGCTATACTCCTCTTAGTAAGCAAGGAGAGGGGATTGTATATGCGAAATATGGAGAGAGCGGCGGGCGCATTATTTTTTGTATCGACAAGTGCATTCTTGGTGGGAAGCGGCATCTTGGAACCGATTCTTGGGCGTGCCGACTTGCTGACCAGCGTGGGTTCCGACCGAATGAGCGTATATGCAGGCGTGTTCTTGGAACTCTTGAACGCGATAGCCGTTGTGGGAATTGCACTAGTGCTGCAGCCGATATTGAGAAAATATCATGAGGCGTACGCATACGGCTACTTCGCTTCCCGGGTCATGGAGTCGGCATTGCTGATGGTCAGCGTAGCCGGACCGCTTGTATTACTCGCGTTAAGTGAGCAGGCTGGATCAGCAGGAGCTTCCGGCAGCGGGGACGCATCCTTGCAAGCGTTAGGGAATATGGCGGTTGAAGCCCATTACCTGTTATTCGATATGGCGATGCTTGTATTAAGCATAGGCAGCCTGTTATTATGCGCGATTCTCTACCGAGCGAGATTGGTTCCGCGTTGGCTGTCCATTGTCGGTATGATCGGGTATATGTGCCTGTTAGTCAGCAGTTCGCTGTCGATCGCCGGCACGGATGTCGGAGAGCTGCTGTACATCCCTGGAGCGATCTTCGAAATCGCATTCCCGCTATGGCTCATCGTGAAGGGGTTCAGACAAGCTCAGACTTAACGAAGAAGGACCAGTGCCGCTTAGCGCTGGTCCTTCTCCATATGTTATACCAAATCGCAAGCCTCGACCGGCATCCAGTGCTCGTCTTGGCCGTCCCACTTGACGTTGCAGCCGATCGGGTTCGTCAGCGGAACCGCGACAGGGCGTCCTGCCAGATGGTCGGATAGCGCATTGTCGAGATCGTTGACGGTCATCTTCGACGTATCGCGCGGCTGGTCGACGCCACGACCCGTGTAGACGAGCTTCCGCTCGGCATCGAATACGTAGAAGTGCGGCGTGCGCAGTGCGCCATAGGACTTGGCAACGTTCTGCGACTCGTCATGAAGATAAGTCCAGGGATACCGATGCTCCTCCATATGCGCGATCATGTGCGCGAAGGAGTCGTCCGGCTTCGTATTGACGCTGTTCGAGTTGATGCCGACGAACTGCACGCCCTGATCGCGGAACTTCACCGCCGTGGCGCGGGTGACCTCGTTCGAACCAATGACATACGGACAATGATTGCAGGTGAAGAACACGACCAGTACCCGGGCAGCAGCGAAGCTGCCGAGCGAATACGTGCTGCCATCTGTCGCCGGCAAAGTAAAGTCCGGCGCCTGATCCCCTAACTGCAAGGTGAATGCCATCATCTATCGCCTCCTCGCTTCCTATTATACCGAGGATTGCCAGCAGGGACAATGGAACGGAAGAGACATCGCTGCAGCGGCGGGTGCACCGCATCGTTCGGTCAGTAATCGGCGCTTCGGCAGGAAACCATGCTCTGCGTGTAGAATCGATACGTGTAGAAGCTTGTCGAAATTAGGTGCACATCCATGAGGAAACGACTCATCATCACGATGCTGCTGGTATTCGGCGCAACGGTTCTGCTGCGGCTCCTGTTCGGCGGGCAACCGGATGAACATCTGCCGACAGCCGAATCCGGCATCATCGATCTTCGCGAGATGGATTTGGAACAAGGGAAGCTCGTCCCGCTGGACGGCGAGTGGAGCTTCTACCCCGGGCAGTTCATAGACCCTGCGGCCGCACCCGATGCGAAGCTGCCGCCTGCATTCATTCAAGTGCCGGGCAGCTGGTCCGCCCAAGTCTCGCCGGGCCGTCCGTCGGAATTCGGCTCGGGAACGTATCGGCTGCGCATCTTGCTGCCGAAGGGCGAGAATCTGTATGGGCTGCGCGTCGAGAACATTCGCTCGGCCCATAAGCTCTACGTGAACGGGCGGCAGATCGGCAAACGCGGCGAACCGGGGCTCTCCCGGGCAGCCACGGCTCCGGCCAATACGCCGTATGTGGCGCGCATTCATCCGCAGCAGGGTGAACTCGACCTGGTCATACATGCCGCGAACTACCATTACGGCTCGATCGGCGGTATCTTCAGCTCCATCGCGTTCGGCAAGCTGGCGGATATTTATTACAAGAACGAA
Source organism: Bacillota bacterium (assembly GCA_023433615.1). Classification (GTDB taxonomy): domain Bacteria; phylum Bacillota; class Bacilli; order Paenibacillales; family Paenibacillaceae; genus Paenibacillus_I. The sequence continues at coordinate 19,493 of JAEZCJ010000003.1, forward strand.
CAGACCAAGGCAGCCGATAGCGCCAACACGAAATTATTCGTTGGGCTCGCGGTCGTGCTGCTCATCTTGTTCGCGTTCCGGCGGCAGAGCGCGGAGCTCGGCTTCTTCGGACTGCTCTTCGTGCTCTTCACGGTCTATTGGCTGTCGCACGGCAGCAAGCTCATGTTCGTAACCAACCCGGACATGCCGTACGCCTGGCAGACAAGAGTACAGACGTTGACGCCGATTGCCTGCGCTTATGTCTATATGCTGTTCATTCGTACGCTCTTCCCGGCTTATTGCAGCAAGCTCGCCATCCGCATCGGGACGCTCGCGGCGATCGTATTCTCCTTGGTCACGCTCTTCACCGACGTATCGGTGTTCACCCAGCTTGAGCCATTGCTCGTCGGCTACGGTCTGACACTGACCGCCTATATGCTGACCGTGATGGTGCGCGGGACGCTCGCGAAGCAGGACGAACCGCTCTATACGCTTGCCGGCGCGCTCTGCCTGATCGAGTACGCATTGTTCGAGGGGCTGTCGTTCCTGAATCTTCACCATTCCGATCTTCCTCCGATCGAGGTCGCGATCTTCGTGATCTGCATGGCTATGCTGATTACGACGCGTTTTTTCGTGACGCTGCGCAAGGTCGAGACGCTGTCGAACGAGCTGCTGCTGGCGGATCGGTTGAAAAATGACTTCCTATCGCATACGTCCGATGAGCTGCGCGTACCGATTCATGGCATGACGAATCTGGCCCAAGTCATGTTGGAGGAGTTGAAGGATGACGAGCGGCACACAGAGCGGCTGGCGCTGATCGTGGCGTCCGGCCGGCGGATGACCTACCTCCTCGATGAGATTAACGAATTGAGCAGGCTGAACGAAGGATCTGTCGAGCTGTCGCAGCGGGCGGTCGACCCGCGGATGACGGCGGAGGCGGTCATCGACCTGCTCAAGAAGGCGCCGGAACGTCAAGGGGTCGAGCTCCGCAGCGACATCCCGCCGGGCACGCCGCTCTTGTGGGCGGATCCGAACCGTCTCCTGCAGATTCTGCTCAATCTCGTCTACGAGGCGCTGCAAGAGCCGGAAATCAAGCAAGTAACGATCGGTTCCTATCAAACGGGGCAGCCGGCCGAGATCTGGTTGACCGTAGTCCGCATCACTCGCGACCGTGCAGAGGAGTCGGAGGCCGGCAGCGCTGAGGCGGCGCGTACCGAGGAGGAAGGACTCGAGACGACGGTCAGCCGCAAGCTGGTCGAGCTGCACGGCGGCCGGTTGGAGATCGACGCGGGACTTGGCCGCACGACTGCACGGTTCACGCTTCCGCCGGCTCCTTCGGCTGCGTTGCATTCGCACGAATCTGCTCTGGCCGTCCCGTCGTCTACCGTGCTCGAAGCCGCAGCAGCCGCTATCGCGGAGGATCCGAGTTCACGGCTGCAGCCGGTACAGGCCGTGCCGAGCCTGCAGCGCCATACGCCTGGCGGCGCTAAGGTACTTCTGGCAGACGACGACCCTGTGGCCTTGCAGGTCATGTTCGACGTGCTGGTTCGCGAAGGCTTGACGGTCATCGGCGCTGCCAGCGGCGTACAGGCGCTGCGCGAGCTGGAGCGGCAGTCGGATTGGGACCTTGTCATCGCCGATACGATGCTGCCGGTCTTGTCGGGCTACGACCTCTGCCGCCATATCCGCGAGCGCTTCACGCTGTCCGACCTGCCGGTGCTGCTCATGACGAAGCGCAGCGGGCCGATCGATCTGCTCGTCGGCTTCGATGCCGGCGCGAACGACTACGTGTCCAAGCCGCTGGACATCGCCGAATTCACGGGCCGCATCCGGACGCTGCTGCGCATGAAGCAGTCCGTCCGCGAACAGCTGCATATGGAGATGGCGCTTATACAGGCGCAGATTAGGCCGCATTTTCTATTCAATGCGCTGAATACGATCGCCGGTCTCAGCGAGACCGATCCGGACGGCATGCGCGAGCTGCTGAATGAATTCGGCCACTATCTGCGCTACAGCTTCGATCTGCGCAACCTGGACCGTTTCGTGCCGTTCGAGACGGAATGGTCGCTCGTCGCCTCTTACCTGCATATCGAGCAGGCGCGGTTCGGGGAGCGGATTCGCGTCGTGACGCAGATCGAGGACGGGCTGCGCTTCCGCCTCCCGCCGCTGTCGCTGCAGCCGCTGGTCGAGAACGCGCTGCGACACGGGATTCTGAAGCGTTACGAGGGCGGCACGATCGCGATCTCGGTGAGCCGCAAGCCCGGCGGCATCCGGGTAGAGGTGTCCGACGACGGCGTCGGCTTTCCGAAGGGACGCGCAGAAGCGGTCATGTCCGGTGAATACCGCTCCGGCATCGGCCTCACGAACGTGAATCGCCGGCTGCTGGCTTATTACGGGCAGGGACTTACGATTGCCAGCGAACCGGATGCCGGCACGACGATCGGCTTCACGATACCGCTGTAAGAGAGCAAGGAATACGTTCAAGGGGAGAGAGTGAACATGAGAGCCATCTGTATTGACGATGAGTCCTTGGCGCTGGAGAGCTTCGCGCGCATGCTGCGCAAGCATGACGTCTTCATCTGCGGCATTTTCCAAGATCCGCGCCAAGCGATCGTGGCGGCGGAATCCGTGCAGTTCGACGTGGCGTTCGTCGACATCGAGATGCCCGGCTATAACGGGCTGGAGACGGCGGAGCGCCTCCTGGCGCTGCAGCCGGAGCTGCAGATCGTATTCGTCACCGCCTACGACCAATATGCGATTGACGCCTTCGAGCTGCAGGCGATCGATTACGTGCTGAAGCCGGTCCAGCCGAAGCGACTGGAGAAGACGCTGCAGCGGCTCACGAGGAGCGAGTCCCAGGTGAAGAAGCCGAAGCCGGCCAACGCGCGGCCGATGCTGCGCTTCTTCCACCAGCTCGAGTTCGTCGGAGCGGACGGCCATCGCCTGGACATGCCTTGGCGGACGACGAAGGCGAAGGAGATGTTCGCCTACCTCGTGCATGTCGGGGAGACGTCCGTCTCGAAGGAGACGCTGATCGATCTGCTGTGGCCGGATCTGGACGACGAGAAGGGGCAGACGAACCTGCATACGACGGTCTACCAGATCAGGCGGATGCTGAAGAGCTTGGAGGTGCCGGTCATTCTGTCCTATGCCGAAGGCGGCTACCGCATGGAGACCGTAGGCGTCGAATCCGAGGTGCAGCAATGGGAGCGCAAGCTGCAGGAGGGATTGGCCGGCACGAAGCCGGACCTCAAGGAGCTTGGCGAGCTGCTCGCTGCTTACAAGGGCGATTACTTGGAGCAGGAGGGCTACCTATGGGCGGAGAACGAAAGACAGCGGCTTCGCATGCGCTGGCTGGATGCGGCGACGCGAGCGGTGGAGATCGCGGAGCGCGCCGGGCAGCTGACGGACGCGGCGGCCCTGCTGACGCAGATTCGCGAGCGGTTCCCCTACTCGGATGACAGCTACTATCGGCTGATGCAGGTATACGACGCTATGGGACTGACCGCCGAAGTGAAGCAAGCCTATGAGCGGCTGCTGCAGATGCAGGAGGAAGAGCTGGGCGTTCCTCCGCGCCCTGAGATCGCATCTTGGTATGCAGAGTGGCAGAAGCGACGTATAACGTGACGGATGGCTGCGAGATTGTCCGATAGGGGCATGTTGTGAATTGCCGAAGCTTGTCGAATTGTTCAGTAACTGTTCAGTGCTCGCCGCTATAATGGGTGGTACAAGCGGTTATGGAACGGAGGACTCGGCGGTGGCTAACATTCTTGTCGTGGACGATGCGGCATTCATGCGGTTAATGATCAAGGACATGCTGGTGGAAGCGGGACATACGATAGTGGGCGAAGCGGTGAATGGGATCGACGCGATTGAGAAGTACCGTAAGCTGAAGCCGGACCTGGTGACGATGGACATCACGATGCCGGATATGGAAGGCGTGGACGCGCTGAAGGAGATTCGGCGTATCGATCCCCGCGCCGTCGTGATCATGTGCAGCGCGATGGGGCAGAAGCAGATGATCGTCGAGGCGATCAAGTCGGGGGCGAAGGACTTCATCGTGAAGCCACTCCAGACCTCGCGTGTAATCGAGGCCATCAGCAAAGCGCTCGTCGGCGTTCGTTAAGGTTGTCGATATCCAGTTAAGATCGAGTTCATAAAGCTCGGTTGTCAGCGCCGAGAAGGTTGGACGATGGTAGAAAATGAGGAACGGAGCGTAGGCAGACCTACGTGAGTACCGGAAGTTTCGCCAGCGTTCAAGATTCGACGTCGAGTAAGCTTCGAAGCGTTACTCCGCGCTCACAAGCGAGCACAATAATAGGGCTTCCGCTTATGTGCCATAACCGGAAAGCCCTATTCGTTCGTCCTCGTATTCAATTGTTTCTCCGCACTCTCCAATCGACAACTGACGTTGTACTCGTAAGATAGACTGCTTGTCCTCTCCTGTCGTCCTGCAATTGGGGTCCCCACACGTTCTTCATCGTATGCGCTTCCGCCCTAAGCTTGCTTGCATTGGAGCGGCCGCCGGAAGTAACGTGCTTCGCTAACCTAAGTCAATGGACTATCCCCTCTCCTTAATAATCGTATATCAGCTGATCCGAGTGATGGAATCCAAAGGGATTCGCCGGCGTTATTGCCGCTTAAGCCCGAATCAGAAGATAACCTGGAGCCGATAGTGCTGCTGTTGTTATAGCTTGTTGCTTGACCTTAGTATAGTACGGCGGCTCAATTAAGTAAATATTCAGAAAATTCAATAAGGTCTTGTCCGGCGCGAAAATAACCCCGTTATCTGCCCCATGCTCGCAATTGCGCATCGTTACGCTAGGATCGGCAAGTTGCGCATTTTGAATGGCTGCGATCTTGTATAATAAGGAAATCAGAACCGATTCCTATGCTGAGCGAGGAGGGACATTCATGGATCGACGCGAGTGGGACTGGCAGAAGACGGAACAGCCGGAGGCTGCAGAGGCGCTGACTAGCCAGGTTCAGCGAACGCAGCGCGCGCTGCGCGACCAGCAGCTGCGCACCGTGTTAAACGAGTTCGACGGGCAGCTGATGAAGCTGGATGCAGGGAAGCGGCGAATCAAATACGCAAAAATGATGCAGAGCCCGTTCACCTTTTTTCGCGGGAGCGCGTACTTGTTCTATTCCGACGCGGCGCGCGAATGGATGCCGTATCACACGAAAGCCGAACGGCCGACATGGATTCAGGGCGATCTGCATTTCGAGAATTTCGGCGCGTTCCGGAATGAGGGCGGGCAGCTGGTGTATGACGTGAATGATTTTGACGAGGGGTATCTAGGTTCATATTTGTACGATGTGCTGCGCATGTCAGTCAGCGTGTCGCTCGTGTGCCGGATGAAGGGGTTCGAGGAGGGGCAGCGGCTGGCGCTCGGCGAGGCGTACTTGCGTGCGTACTATGATCAGATCCGGCGCTTCGCCAAGGGCAAGGACGATCCTGCGAGCTATAATATGGACGAAGAGCGGGCGTCCGGTCCGATTCGCAGGCTGTTGAAGAAGCTGAAGAAGCGAGAGAGCAATCACTACCTCGAGAAGGTAACTGCACATATGCGGGGGACGCGCCGGTTTGAGGCCTCGGAGGACATCGTGCCGGCATCGGCGGAAGAACGCGAGGCGATCCTGGCGGTGTGGCCGTCGTACGCGGAAGGTCTGGCCGAGCAGTTGCGCGAGCGCGTCGGCGTGAAGGATATTGCGGTGAAACACGGCTCGGGTACGGCATCAATCGGCTTGGACCGGTACTACATCCTCGCGGAGGGGGGGAGCGGCGAGCAGGAGCCGGCCGATATCGTGCTGGAGATGAAGGAAGTTCGCGTGCCGGTGCCGGCTTATTTTCTCCCTCGCAACGAACGGTTCTGGGCGGCGTTCGGGCATCAGGGCAAGCGCGTCATTGCGACGCAGCGCGCGATGCACCATGAAGCGGACCCGTACCTCGGATACTTGACGCTGGACGGACGCGAGTATTATATCCGTGAGCGATCGCCATACAAGAAGCGGTTGAAGCTGGACGCGATCTCGGATGCGGCAGAGATGACGGCGGTGCTGGAGGGGATGGGGCGCCTCACGGCCAAAATGCACGCACGCGCGGATGCGGACGTCGAGCAAGGCGTGCTCGCGTATCATAGCGAGGCGGAGATTCTGGCGGCGATGGGCGACGACGAGGAGGCGTTCTGCGCGTTCGTTGCGGGCTGGGCGAACGGGTATGCGGAGCAGGTGGAGCAGGACTATGAGCTGTTCCAATCCTGGGCGAAGCGGCGGCGGAAGGGCTAAGCCGTGCGCGGAAGGCGAAGAGGGGCATCCGGCGGCGGCTATCCGAGATCGCCGGGGGATGGTGCCGAACGAGTGCGAAAAACCGCATTCGTTCGGCCCAGTAGCCTCGATCTCGCCGAACGAGTGCGAAAAACCGCATTCGTTCGGCCCAGTAGACTCGATCCCGCCGAACGAGTGCGAAAAACCGCATTCGTTCGGCCCAGTAGCCTCGATCCCGCCGAACGAGTGCGAAAAACCGCATTCGTTCGGCCCAGTAGACTCGATCCCGCCGAACGAGTGCGAAAAAC
>JAEZCJ010000011.1 GCA_023433615.1 Bacillota bacterium
TGATACTTATCCTCGCGCTGGTCATCAGCGCGTCCCTCGCTCCCTTGATGGCAGAGGAAGTCCATCTGCATCTCGTGCCGGGCGAGACGGCCGTGGAATACGCGCCGGCCGTCCATTCGGCGATGGGGATCAAGAAGATCGTCTCGCAGCATCGCTTGCTGCCGCTCGTGGCGCTCTATCTGCTCTTCATGATCGTAGCGTTCGGAATGGCGAACGAGACGATCCGGATGTTGGTCAGGCTTCACTCCGTTATCGTGCTGCTTCGCCGTAAGCTGCTGCTGCTTCCTCTTAAATTCAGTTCCAGTTATCTGAGTCCTCCTTCATTCCTGACGTAAACGCACACATCTAAGGAGGGATAGGCATTGTATGGATCACATGATCTTTGAGGTAGGCACCGCGCTTCTGCTCGTGGCCATCGCTTCTCTCATTGCAGGGAAGCTTAAATATTCCATTATTCCGTTCCTGATCGTGCTGGGCATGCTGGTCGGCCCGCATGCGCCTAAATTGGGCATGATCGATCTTACCTTCATTCACAGCGAGGAGATCATTGCCTTCCTCGGCCGCATAGGCGTACTGTTCCTGCTCTTCTACCTGGGACTGGAGTTCTCTGTCTCGAAGCTGATCCGTTCCGGGAAAAATATCGTCTATGGCGGCAGCATCTATGTCGTGCTTAACTTCGGAGTCGGACTCGGTTACGGATTCTTGGTCGGCATGCCGATCTATGAGACGCTGATTATCGCGGGGATGCTGTCCGTATCGTCGACGGCCATCGTCGCGAAGGTCATCGTCGATCTAAGACGCACGGGCAATTCCGAGACCGAGCTCATCCTCGGCATGATCCTGTTCGACGACTTGTTCCTGGCGGTGTTCTTGTCGATCATGTCCGGCCTGCTCCTCGGCGGAGCGACGTCGGTCGGCGGCGTCCTGCTGTCTGTCGCGATCTCGATGGGCTATATGCTCCTCTTCTTCGTCATCGCGCGCAAGGGAACGCCGTTACTGAACAAGCTGCTGAAGATTACGTCGAACGAGATCTTCATCATCGTCGTGTTCGCGCTGTTGTTCTTCATTGCGGGCTTCTCGGAGAAGCTGCACGTCGCGGAGGCGATCGGCGCCTTGTTATTCGGGCTCGCGCTGTCCGAGACCGATCACAGCAAACGGATCGAGCATCTCGTAGTGCCTTTCCGAGACTTCTTCGGCGCAATCTTCTTCTTCAGCTTCGGGCTCAGCATCGATCCGCTGACGCTGGGAGACGCAGCATGGATCGCCCTCGGCGCCGTTCTGCTGACCATATTGGCGAATGTGGCGGCGGGCATGATCTCGGGCCGCAACGCAGGCTTGACGCATAAGGCTTCGCTGAATATAGGGCTTACCATCATGGCGCGCGGCGAGTTCACGATCATCGTCGCGAATCTCGGAATCGCTGCCTCGCTGTTGCCGATTCTCAAGCCGTTCTCGGCTATGTACGTCTTGATATTGGCTATTCTTGGACCTCTGCTGGCGAAAGAATCGAAGCACGTCTATAATGGTCTCAATCGTGTGTTTAGATGGTCGGAGACTAAGAAGAACGCGAAACTGGCGGCTCCTGTAATCGCCGAACCAACTAAGCTCAAGGAAACGGAGGACTAATACGAGATGGGTACATTCAAGGAATCGGATCTGCCAGGAATCGGGAAGAAATTTCAATTAATAGCGGAATCCGGCGATAAAATGGTTATCGTCATTCATGACGACGGCCGCAGAGAGCTCTACCACTACGAGGATAACGATCCGGACGAGAGCATCTCGATGGTGACGCTGGAGGACGAGGAAGCAAGGCAAGTGGCGGCCATTATCGGCGGCATGACGTACAAGCCTAAGGCGCTCGAGACGATCGAGGTCACGCTGGAAGAGCTGGTCATCGAATGGTGCAAGGTAGAATCGAGCTACCGGAGCATCGGCAAGTCGATCGCCGAGCTGCAAGTACGCGCGCGTACCGGCGCGACGGTGCTGGCCATTGTCAGCAAGCAAGGACAGAAGATCAATCCCGGGCCCGAGGACCGCGTGCTTGCGGATACGACGCTCGTCATTGCCGGCGAACGCAAGCAGATCAAGCAGCTCAAGGAACTGCTGGTGCACGGATAACGATGCGAAAAAGAGCAGCCCCGCCAGCGGATTATTCCGCCGGCGGGGCTGCTCTTTTTATAGGCGATAATACGGTTCGGATTGCGTCGTGGCCGCATAAGACACGACGATATCGGCAACGGGATCCATATCCTTCACGATCTCCTTGAAGCGAGGGACATCCTTCCAAGACAAGACGCAGAAGATGTCCTGACCGCCGTAGATATAGCTCGTCTTGCGCTCCATGAACCGAATGCGGGCATCGAATTCTCGGCTCAGCCGCTCCGTCAGCTCACGGGGCTTCACCGAGCGAATCCAGATCAACTTGTCGCTTCGGTAATCGAGCGTGAATTGGATGGACTTGTACGCGATGAAATAGGCAATGATCGAATACATCGCTTGGTCCCAGCCGAAGAAGAAGCCTCCCGCGGCGAGAATGGCGATATTAAGCAGCATGACGATCTCGGAGATCGAGAGCCGCAGCAGGCGCTTCTTCAGGAAGAAGGCTACGGCATTGACGGCATCCGAATACCAGCCGCAGCGGACGATCAGTCCGATTCCGATGCCGAACGATGCTCCCCCGAACAGCGAGCATAGGAGCGGATCCTCGAAGAGCGGAGGGAAAGGATGCAGGTACATCGCCAAGAAGGAGATGACGAGCAGCGTGGCGATCGCGGTGACGGTCTGCAGCGGCGTGCCTTTGCGCAGGAGGACGAAAGGCAAATTCATGAAGAGCAGATACAGTCCCATCTTCATCTCGGTCAGATGGGCTAGAATGATCGCGATGCCCTTAATGCCTCCCGGCAGTATGCGATGCGGCATGAGGAACATTTCGAGGCCGATCGAGACGAGCAGTACGCCTGCAAGCACGGCACCGGAGCGCTTCAAGCGTGCAATGGCTCCCATTCGATTGACCATCCGTTCGTCACCTCCGGTTAATACATGTTGATGGAACTCCGATCAATATGAGTATACCACGAAATATTCACCTCGCTAGAATCGCGAACGTCAACGCAAAAACACCGCTAGCGCCCTCTTAACAGGACGAGCGGTGCTTGAGCATCCTTAAATCAGGACACGGTCTCTTTCACTTTCTTGGCCGCAGCCTTGCGCTTCTTCGGCTTCTCCTCCGCGGCGCCTGCGGGCTGTCCGGAGGCAGCCGCTCGCTTGGGATCGGCTGCCGGCATGTTGACCGCTTCGAGGCTTGCTTGCAAGGCGGCCATCAGATCGACCACGTTCGTACGCTGCTGCTCCGGCGCCACGTGGATGTCCTCGCCCGCGATTTTGGCCTGAATGGCGTCCATCAGCCTGCCGCGGTACTCGTCGGCGTACTTGCCCGGCTCGAACGGCGTCGTCAGCTGCTCGATCAACATCGTCGCCATCGTCAGCTCCTTGTCGTTCACTTGACGCGCTTCGGGCAGGCCCGGCACCTGCGCGACAGGGCGGATCTCGTCCGGGTAGAAAATCGTCTCCATCGCCAAGCAGTTGTCGATAACGCGAATCGCAGCTAGCGAGCCCTTGGAGCGAATGGAGATGTTGGCGATGCCGATCCGGCCCGAGCTTCGCATCGCCTCGAGCAGCAGGTTGTAGGCATTCGCCCCTGCCTGATCCGGGGACAGGTAGTAGGTCTTCTGAAAGTAGATCGGATCGATCTCGTTCAGGTCGACGAAGTCGAGAATCTGGATCGTCTTGGTCGCCTCCGTCGACAGCGACTCGAGCTCCTCCTTCTCGAATAGGACGAATCGACCCTTGTCGTACTCGTAGCCCTTCGCGATATCCTCGAACGCGACCTCCGTCTCGCAAGCGCGGCACATGCGCACGTAAGCGATCGGGCCGCCGCACGCTTTGTGAATGAGCCGCATCGAGATATCCTTATCCTCCGTGGCGGAGAACATCTTGACCGGCACATGGACGAGCCCGAAGCTGATCGCGCCTTTCCACACGGTATGCATGAAGCCGATACCTCCCGTTAAAGTATGATTAAAAAGCCGATTGTCAGCGCCTCCAGCGTTTCGGAGGAAACGCCGCATCGGAAGCATACGCTAAGGTTGGACGATGGTAGAGATTGAGGAACGGAGGCTGCCTGAGATACTTCGCGATTGCAATTGGCTATTAATAGCTTGCCCCGAATGCATGAAAACCAATCACGAAGGGCATATTTTTCATCGAGCGCGGCATTGGAGCTGTGCATTCGCAAAGGAGGCGCTAAGCAGCATGTCGGAAGCGGGCAATACACCGGTCTCCCAAGCGGGCAGCGGAGACGGACGTCACGAGGGCAGAGAAGCGTACGAGATGGACATTGACCGCATGGTCAACGAAGGGCTAGGCGGCGGGCAGGTCACGCATAAGAACGGTCTCGTGGACGATACGACGACCGATACGATGGGCAATCGCGGCGAGGAAGATCTCGTGCAAGGCACGTAATCGCGGGAGGCGACAGCATGAACTCACAATGGAGAAGGTTCTCGGCGATACTTGTCGCCATAGCGATGGTCTTGGCGTTGACGGCTTGCGGCGGGAACGATGACAAGGATAAGGGCAAGGATGGACAGAAGGAAGGGACCAAGGTCGAAGCCAAGAACGCGAAGAAGAAAGGCGAGAAAGGGGCCGCGGACGCGCGACAAGAGCTTCGCATGAAGCAGAAGGCGCAATCCATGACAGGCGGGGGCACGCATGTCACGCCCAGCCTGCTGGACGGGTACGAGGATGTCTACCGGGAGCCGCATCCGCTGACGCTGACGGATCTGAGACGCAAGTACCCTAGCACGCTGATCATGAGCGGCGTCGGGGACAAGCGGCAGGTCGCGCTCACGTTCGATGATGCGCCGGATAACATTTATACGCCGCGCGTGCTGGATGTGCTGAAGAAGGAAGGGGTCAGGGCGACGTTCTTCTGCGTCGGCAACCGGATCGAAGCGCATCCCGACGTCGTGAGGCGAATGGTGGCGGAGGGCCATGTGCTGGGCAATCATTCTTACAGCCACCCGAATCTGCCGAAGCTATCCGACGCGAAGTTCCGCGAAGAGATCCGCAAGACGGATCAACTGATCATGAAGTATGCGGGCTATGCGCCAAGCTTCGTCAGGCCGCCGTACGGCAATATTTCGGAGGGGCAGATTCAATGGCTGGCCAGCCAGCATCGCAAGGTCGTCAATTGGAACATCGACTCGCTGGACTGGAAGGGGCTGACCCGCGATCAGGTGGCTGTGAATGTTCTATCGAACATCAAGCCCAACGCGATCATCCTGCAGCATTCGGGGATCGGAGCGGGGGGCAACCTAGACGGCACGGTCGAAGCGTTGCCCGAGATCATCGCGAAGCTGAAGAAGGATAACGTGAAGTTCGTCACCGTGCCCGGCATGATCGGCATTCCCTAAGGGACCGCTTTCCAGCACGATGTAACGCTTCGCAGCATATTCGACGTCGAATCTTGAACGCTGGCCCAATAACCGGTCTATATGAAATAAAAACAGCGCCGTCCGGTATGCCCTTCTTGCGGCACATCGTTCGGCGCTGTTCGGCTTTCTTGTTGATGACGATTTGGGTCTGCGGCTTGCGCGTCCATTGCTGTCTGGATGCATCGAGCCGGTGCTGCGGGATCGCTTGGGCCTTGCTTGATTTACTCTTGCGCAGGCGCATGGGTAGTTCACTCCTTCGTATCGGGTTGGTCTCATTGTACGCTAGGCTTCGCAGCGGGGCAAGAGGTGCGGACGGAGGCATGGATGGCGCTAACTTTTTGTAAGAGAGAGGCGGATATGTTAGAATGGATACGACCATGATCGTCGATATTCTACTTAAGGAGTGATCTTGATGTACGATATTATTGTAATCGGAGCCGGACCGGCCGGCGCAAGCGCAGCCCTGTTCACGGCCAAGGCGGGCAAGTCGACCGTTATGCTGGACAGCGAACAGAGCGTCACGAAGCGTGCTTGGCTCGACAACCATTACGGCGCACCGAGCATCTCGGGTCCGGATCTCGTAGAGGTCGGCAAGAAGCAAGCGACCGGTTTCGGGGCTGAGCTTCGCGTAGGCAAAGCCGTGAAGCTGACTGCTGCGGGCGAAGGCGTGCGCGTAGACTGCGAGGACGGCACGAGTCTTGAAGCGAAGCATGTTCTGTTGGCCACCGGCATGTTCGTCGACCTGGCGGAAGCTAGCGGCATCCAGGTGAAACCGGGCACGGAGCCGCGGATCAAGGCAATCGTGGACGCGGACGCATCCGGGCGCACGAGCATGGCTGGCGTATGGGCTGCGGGCACGTGCGCGGGCGTATCGATGCATACGATCATCACGGCCGGCGACGGCGCTGCCAAAGCGATCAATATCATCAGCGAGCTCAACGGCGAACGGTATGTCGACCATGACGTCATGAAGGCATAGGCAGTCGGGAAGAAGTATGCGCGATAACAGGAGCCGGAAGCCTGACCAGCATCCGGCTTTTTCATATGGTCGCCAACGAGGGCTTCGAACATTCGGTTTATATTGTTCTTATTCGCTTTTTTTGTTTTTTTTTTTGGTCAAATCTCAAGTAAAATAAGAATATCTTATGATATAATTATAGGGTTAGTAGACGGGGGATAGGAAGGGCGGTACGAATGGCTCAGCAGCACGTTGGTCTGAAACCTATGGAACTGGCTCAACGCATCTTATTCATTACGATCGGTGCCTCGCTGATGGCCGTCGGTCTCGAGATTTTCCTCGTACCGAACGATATTATCGACGGCGGCATCGCAGGCATCTCCATTATGCTCCACGAAATTACGGATCTTCCGCTCGGACTCTTCCTCTTCTTGATCAACCTGCCGTTCTTATTCATCGGATATAAGCAGATCGGCAAGACGTTCGCGATGTCGACGCTGTACGGCGTAGCCGTCATGTCGATCGGCACGTTCCTGCTTCACTCGGTTCCGCCGCTTACGATCACGAAAGTATTGGCTGCCATTTTCGGCGGGGTCATACTCGGGCTGGGCGTCGGTCTCGTCATTCGGTTCGGCGGTTCGTTGGACGGCACCGAGATCGTCGCGATCCTGATCAACAAGAAGACGCCGTTCTCCGTCGGCGAGATCGTCATGTTCTTCAACTTCTTCATCCTCCTCGCGTCCGGCTTCGTGTTCGAGTGGGACAGCGCGATGTACTCGCTCATTGCGTATTTCATCGCCTATAAAGCTATCGATATTACGATCGAGGGCTTGGACGAATCGAAGTCGATATGGATCATTAGCGAGGATTATAAGGAGATCGGGGCCGCCATCATGAACCGGCTCGGCCGCGGCGTAACGTATCTGAACGGGGAAGGCGCCTTCACGGGCGACAGCAAGCGCGTCATCTTCTGCGTCATCACCCGACTGGAAGAAGCGAAGCTGAAGTCGATCGTACAGGAGATCGATCCGGCAGCGTTCATGGCCGTCGGCAACATCCACGACGTGCGGGGCGGACGGTTCAAGAAGAAGGATATTCACTAATCGCGAAGAGCCGACCCTGGGGGTCGGCTTATTTTTTGCGCCAGAGGTTCATGTAGAGATCGGTCACGGTAAGCGTCATCGTGCCGGATTGCATCGGGGATTCCTCTCGATCCGCGGCATCATCTGTCAGGGTGATGGTAAAGGAAAAATCGTCTCCATCCTTGTAGTTCAAGCCGCCTAGTCCGGTCGGGACGGCAGTGAACGAACCGGCAGGGTGCTCTACGGTCATGACTGCCGACATTTCCGACGTGAAGGAGCGCCCGCCGTCGACCGAGGCATGACGGATGCCGGAGACTAAGGAAGCGCCGCTGCGCGTGTAATGCCCGCTGGACCGGAAGCCGATCTCATAGCCCGGCGAGCGGCCGGAAGCTTCCAGCCAGTATACATAGATCCGGTGGGTACCGTCATTATACAGCTCGGCTCCTAGATTGCTGTCGAGGTCCGATAAGTCCAATGTGAGCGAATACGTCCCCTCCAGCACATGTCCGCCTTCGTCCGTGAATGTCGCCGTGTCGTCGGCGATCTTACCTATTCCGTATTGCCAGAGCCCAGGGTAGCCGCTCTTCCAGAGTCCGTACAAGAGGATGACAGCAGCGAGCAGCAGCAAGCTGCCCAGCCGATTGCGAGACATCGTGCATTCCTCCTTGCGTATGGCGTTATGATCAGTGTATCGCATTACCGCCCGTTAGCCTAGCGGCGTTGTGCCGGTTGCTTGACCATGAGCAGACCGATATAATTAAGGGCACAACGTATGGGGTACGGGAGGCGGCCGAGCTGGACGAATTTGAGCGGATTCGCCATTGGACGGCGAGCCGGCAGCAGGAGGATTGGCAGCGGGAGCGAGGCGTGGTCGTCGGCATCGGGGACGATGCTGCGGTCGTGGACAAGGGTGCGCTGACTACTGCTGCCGGTGCGGCACTGCACTGGGTGTTCACGGTCGATACGATGGTCGAGACCGTCCACTTCAACGGCGCGACGATGCGCGATTACGACGTCGGCTATAAGGCGCTGGCGGCGAATGTGAGCGATATCGCGGCGATGGGGGCTGTGCCGGCGCATGCGCTCGTCTCGGTCAGCGTGCCGCCGGCATACGGACCCGAGCGGATGCGCGGACTGTATGACGGCTTGTACGCTTGCGCGGATCGGCACGGCATCGCGGTCATCGGCGGCGATACGACGTCTTCGCCGGCGCATCTTGTCGTGTCGGTCACGCTGACCGGCACGGTCGAAGCCGGCAAGGCTTTGACGCGGTCCGGCGCCATGCCCGGCGACGCGGTGTTCGTCACGGGGCCGACGGGGATGTCGGCCGCAGGGCTGCAGTGGCTGACCGCTGCAGCCGCTGCCGTGGACGGGCCGGTGCCGGAGGCCCTTGCGGAAGCGGAGGGCACGGCTGCGCTCGTGCGCGCGCACAGGCGGCCCGAGCCGTCCGTGCAGGCCGGCCGGCTATTGGCCGGCTGCGGCGCTTGCACGTCGCTGAACGATGTCAGCGACGGCGCGGCGAGCGAGGCTTGGGAGATCGCCGAGGCTTCGAGGCGGTCGATCGTGCTGCGCGAGGAATGGCTGCCGCGGAGCGGCAGTCTGGCGGCCTATGCCGGCAGGCTCGGGGCTTCGGCCGGCGGGGACGCGGCGCGTCGAATCGCGCTGGACTGGATGCTGCATGGCGGCGAGGATTACGTGCTGCTCGGCACGGTGTCCGGCAGCGCCGTGGAGCCGCTTCGCGCGGCGTTCCGGGAGGCGGGCATTCCGCTGTATGTCATCGGACAAGTAGAGGACGGAGAGCCGGGCGTGTGGCTGGAGAAGACGGACGGTAACGGGCGAATGGCGCTCGAGAAGCGGGGCTATAATCATTTTCGACCATAAGACGGGATGAAGAACGGGTGAACGAATCGTGCAGGCAAGAGGTACTGGACAACTGACATGGCACGCGAAGGATGCGGCCGATACGGCGAGGCTGGCCGCGCGCATCGCGGGCTTGGCGGCGCCCGGCACCGTCATTGCGCTTGACGGGGAGCTTGGGGCAGGCAAGACGACTTTCTCGCAGGCGTTCGCGAAGGCGATCGGGGTGCAGGGCATCGTGAACAGCCCGACCTTCACGATTATTAAGGAATACGAAGGCAGCATGCCTTTCTATCATATGGACGTGTATCGGCTCTCCTTGGCGGAGGCGGACGAGCTGGGTCTGGACGATTACTTCTATGGGGCGGGCACGACGATCGTGGAGTGGGCAAGCCTCATCGGCGAATTGCTGCCCGCCGATCGTCTGGAGCTTATGATCGAGCACGTGGACGACGGCGATGCACGCGCCATTCGCATCACCGGAATCGGCGAGCCTTATGCAGCCTGGTGCGAACAACTGCAGACGATGGAGGCGGAACGGGATGGCGAATAGCGAGAGCGAGACGAAGAGAAGCCAGGCCGGCTCCGGCAGAGGCAAAGCTGCGGAAGCGCCTGCGCGCACGCTCCTTGCCATCGATACGTCGACCGCGGCGCTGGCCATCGCCGTCGTGCAAGGCGGCCAAGTGCTGGCAGCGGAGCAATCCATGGCAGAGCGCAACCATTCGCTGCTCAGCGTCTCGAAGCTGCGGGATGTACTGGCAGCTGCCGAGGTAACCGCGGAGATGCTGGACGCTATCGTTGTCGGGCGCGGCCCTGGGTCTTACACCGGGATGCGGATCGGCGTGACGATCGCGAAGACGCTGTCTTGGGTATGGAACGTGCCGATTGTCGGCGTATCGAGTCTGGAGGCGCTCGCGCTGGGGGCTCACGTTAGTCATCATTCCGCCATGGATCGAGGCCTAGGACGCGAATGGATCGTGCCGCTCATGGATGCGCGCCGCGGCCAGGTGTATACGGCGTTATTCCGCGGCGTCGGCATGCCGCACAGCTGGGAGCGTCTCGCGGAGGACGGCATTCGGCTCATGCATCAATGGGTAGAAGAGCTTGCTGCGCTGGCGGAGTCCGCCGAGGAGCGCCCGGTTCGCCTGCGGTTGGCAGGCGATTATGCGATGCATGAGGCCGAATGCGAGCGGCTGGCTGCATTGCTGGCGCAAATCGGCATACCGGTAGAACGGACTGCCGGCGAGATCGAGGGCCGATGGGTCGCAATGCTGGGCGAGGCGCGCTTGGAGCGCGGCGAGACGGACGATGCCCATACGCTCATCCCGAACTATACGCAGCTGACGGAAGCGGAAGCGAAGCTGCTGCAGGCTGAGCGCAAGGAGGGAATCTGATGATCGACCAAGCATACGGAATGGCAGGCTGGAGCGCTGCTCCGGAGGTGACGTTCCGTCAGATGACGATTGCGGATATCCCGGCTGTCGTGAGCATCGAGCGGGAAGCATTCACGGCCCCATGGTCGCCCGAAGCGTTCGTGAACGAGCTGACGCACAATCATTTCGCCCGTTATACGGTGATGGAGCTTGGCGGCGAGATTATCGGCTACGGAGGCATGTGGACGATTGTCGACGAAGCTCATATCACGAACGTTGCGGTGCGCTCGATCTACCGGGGACGCGGCTACGGCGAGCGGCTGCTGCGAGAGCTGCAGGAGAAGGCGCTGTCGTACGGATCGGCGGCGATGACGCTTGAGGTGCGGGTCAGCAACGAGATCGCGCAGAATCTGTACCGCAAGCTCGGCTTCAAGGCGAGCGGGCTGCGGCCTAAATATTACACGGATAATCAAGAGGACGCGCTGATCATGTGGGCGGACTTGACCGAGGAAGGCGGCACGGATGGCGGGGAATGACGACAGAATGAACGACAGCCTCATACTCGCGATCGAGACGAGCTGCGATGAGACGTCGGTTGCCGTCGTGGAAGGCGGCAAGCGGATCCTGAGCAATCTCGTCTCGAGTCAAGTGGAGACGCATCGCCGATTCGGCGGGGTCGTGCCGGAGATCGCGTCGCGCAAGCACGTCGAGTCGATCACGCTGTTGATCGAGGCGGCGGTACAGGAGTCGGGGAAGTCGCTGCGCGATATCTCGGCGATCGCCGTCACGCAGGGGCCCGGCTTGGTCGGCGCGCTTCTGGTCGGCATCGTGGCGGCGAAAAGTCTCGCGATGGCGCTCGATGTGCCGCTCATCGGGACGCATCATATCGCCGGCCATATCTACGCGAATCAATTGATCGGCGAAATTGCGTACCCCTGCGCGGCATTGGTCGTGTCGGGCGGACACACGGAGCTGGTCGTCATGGAGCGGGAAGGCTCGTTCCGCATCGTCGGACGAACGCGCGACGACGCGGTCGGCGAAGCGTACGACAAGGTCGCGCGCGCGCTGCAGTTTCCTTACCCCGGCGGCCCGCATATCGACCGGCTCGCGATGGAAGCAGACGAAGTAAGCGAACTGCCGCGCGCTTGGCTCGAGCCGGAGTCGTACGATTTCAGCTTCAGCGGCTTGAAGTCTGCCGTGCTGGCCACGATCAACCAAGCGCGCATGAAGGGCGAGCCGCCGGTCCGTCCGGCAGTGGCGAGGGGGTTCCAGGAATCGGTCATCGACGTGCTCGTGACGAAGGCGCTGCGCGCGGCGGAGCAATTCGGCGCGAAGCAGCTGCTGCTGTGCGGCGGCGTAGCGGCGAACCGGGGCTTGCGCCGGACGCTGTCCGAGCGCTGCGAGGCGGCAGGCTTGCCGCTGCTTATTCCGCCGCTGGAGCTATGCACCGACAATGCCGCGATGATTGGCGCAGCCGCCCATCTGAAGTGGGCCAGGGGCGAATGGACGGAACTTGAGATGAAGGCAGACCCGCAGCTATCGCTCGAAGAGTGGTCGGTGCAAGAGGATCGATGAGCTAGGTTAAGCCGTCATGGATGCATTAGCGATAAAATCTCTTGAGCAGGCCTGCGTGCGCGGGTGGTGCGGAATGGGGCGTGCTCAGGGGATTTTTATCCGCTTGTTGACATTTCGATCCAATAGCGTTATTGTCATTCTATACTGATCAGTACATAAATGGAAAGGGCGTAATCGTACGATGGCGCGACCGCGGGAGTTCGATGAAGCACGCGCCTTAACGGCGGCAATGGAGGTATTCTGGGAGAAGGGCTATGAGGCGGCGTCGCTGTCTGACCTGACTACCCGGATGGGCATTCAGAGGCCGAGCTTGTATGCGGCTTTCGGCGACAAGCGGACATTGTTCGATGCGGCGCTGAATCGCTACACGGAGATGAGCTATGCCTTCCTTGAAGGCATGTTCGAGCGGGCTGCGGGCGCGCGAGAAGCCGTGCAAGGGTACTTCGCATGGATGATGGATTCCGCCTATACAGACGGACCGTATCTTGGCTGCTTGTGCGTGAACACGATGGTGGAGCTGGCACCGCATGACGATCGGCTGGCCGCGTACACGCAAGCCTATCAGCTGCGACTCGCAGAGTTGTTCAGGCAGAAGATCGAACAGGGCATAGGCAGCGGGGAGCTATCCCAGGCTATCGACGCAGAGGCGCTCTCGCATACCTTGCTTATCGCCGCAGTGGGAATGAGTGTAGCGCTCAAGAGCAAGCCGAACCGCAGCAAGATGGAGCAAGCCGCAGAACAGATCGTTAGGCTGCTGAAATGAAGGATAAGTCAGCGCCGCTTTTTTTACCCATTATGTACTGATCGATACATAATTATGAGGAGGAGTACTTAAGATGACGCATGCAATTGCACTTGTAACGGGAGGCAACAAAGGAATCGGGTTGGAGATCGCGCGGCAGCTGGGACGACAAGGCATCACGATTCTGTTGGGGGCAAGGGATCCGGACCGCGGCGAGACGGCTGCTCGGCAGCTGCGAGAGGAAGGAATCGAGGTCGAAGCGCTGGAGTTGGACATTACGCAGTCCGAGCATATGCAACGCGTCTTCCGGACGATCGAAGAGAAGTACGGCCGGCTGGATATTCTCGTGAATAACGCCGGAGCGTTCTTCGACCATCTGGGCAGCAATGCCGATATGCTGCGGCAGAGCTTCGAAGTGAACTGCGTCGGCCCGTTCGCGTTGACGCAGGCGATGCTGCCGCTCCTCAAGCAAAGCCCGCGCGGACGGATCGTGAACCAATCCAGCATCCTGGGCTCGCTTGGCACGATTCTCACGGATGAGATGTACGGCCAGGCCTCGGCGCCGGGCTATACGGCCTCCAAGGCGGCGCTTAACGCTTGGACCGCACAACTGTCGATCGCGCTGCGAGGGACGAACGTCAAGGTGAATGCTTGTCACCCGGGCTGGGTGAAGACGGACATGGGCGGGGCAGCTGCCCCGATGGAAATCGAGGACGGCGCGGCAACCGCGGTTCGCCTGGCGACATTGCCGGACGATGGGCCGAGCGGAGGCTTCTTCCACTTATCGGAGGAGCTTCCTTGGTAATCGAGCTGCGAGGTATCTGATGTGCGCGAGGGCACTATTAGCTTCTTCACCAGCAATGCCTCAGTAAAGTGTGACAATTGCCTGATCAATGCCTGATCAATGCCTGAGCAATGCGGGCAATGTTGGGTCCCAACAGTGCGGAGCGGCATCTCGCGCATGGTCGCGTTGCACATACTGCAATGGATTCGACTGCAACGAATGTGCCGCAATTCGTCTCCAGAAGCCAATAATATTCCATTGCAGTTCGTACAACGGAAGCGGACGCCGGGCACACGGCATAAGAGTTTCCATTTGCAGTTCATGCAACGGATCGGGCGGGAGGCTGCGGATAGCGGGGTTGCGAGCCCGGGCTGATGGTTGAAAAGCTCCGTCCGTTCACACGAATAAGGAGCGTCCGCCATGAAGGCAGACGCTCCTTGCGCTCCTGCGGATGCAGGATATTCGGCCAACGTGGAACATGCTAGCGAGGGTACGGTGCGACGGCGTGCGGTTCACTTGAAGAACAAGAAATGAGTCGCGAGGCTGCGAAGCTCGCCGTCCGACGGATTGTTCACGACGCGTCCGTTGAAAATGAGCGAAGACGAGCCGCCGCCGTCGAGGTTGTAGGCATCTTTCACGCCGAACCGCTGCAGGAGAATCTGAAGCTCTTCCAAGGTGGCGCCTGAGCCGCCGCGTTCGTCATAGCCGTCGGTGACGAGGATGAGCAGCTGGTCGTCCTTGTAGTTGCCGATCACGGTGCGCGGCGCGCGATGCGGGTTGTTCTTCCATTTGGTCGGGATCGGCTGAGGCTGCCCGTTCTTGAGCAGGACGGGAACGAACGATGCGCCGAACTTCGGCTTCTGCTTGTCGAGCTCTTCCTTGGACTTGAATTTGCCGCCGATCAGCTTAAGGTCTTCGCTTAACCCGACGAAGAACAGGTCCTTGAAGCTGGGCTCGAAGCCGTTCACGTAGCGGCTGCCTAAGACGGTCGTGCTGAGCGGGTAGCGCTTGCCTCTGCTATCGGCGAAACCGCCGGCGTTCACGCCGGCGACCGCCTTGTACCGCTTGACCGCGGACAGCGTCGTCTCGGAGCCGCCGACTTCGTCGTCGCCGAGCACCATCTGCATCGCATCGCCGGACTTGAGTTTCACCTTCATGGCGTATCCGATGAAGTTCTGCGCCTTGACGAAATACAGCTGCGCTGAGAGCTTGTCCGACTGCACCTTCTCGGATGCGGAGCCGAGCTTGCGGGTGATGCGCTTATCGTAGATCATCAGCGGCCTGTCGGTCTGCGCGGCTGCCGTCTTGACGATCGCGTTCACATCGGCTGTCGTCTGGTTATAGAGCTCCGCGGAACGCTTGATGGATGCGGCGGTATCCTCCGCCATCTCGTATGCAAGATCGAGATCCTCGCCGACAGCGGCCGTGCGCGAACCGGGCTCGCGCACCTTCTCCGCAGGCCTGTGCGCTTGCTGGGGGAATGCCTCGGCGGATAACGTGACGGACATTTCGTCCCCTGCGAGGAACAGCCAGATCGCAAGCCCCAGGAACGGGCCCGTTGCTAGCAGGAATAGCCTGTTCACGTCCTTTACGCGCATCCTCATCACTTCAGCACGTCCAAGCTCTTCTGCAGCTCATTCAGCTTCTTCTTGACTTCATTGATCTGCGTATAGAGCTGGTTGCTGTTGTCGGTCTTCGAATTGGCGTTGTCCTTCGTGAACGTCAGCAACTCGTTGAGGGCGTCTACTTTCACGGCCACGCCGTCTATTTCGGCTAGCATCTCGAGTTCAAGCGCTTCGATCCGGGCATCGTAATCGGCCTGCATGGCCGTGATCTGGAGAGCCGTCTGCCGCTCGATATCCGCAGTCATCTGTTCCTTCAACGCGTTCGTATACCAGACGGAGCCGTAGATGCCTCCGCCGATGAGAATTGCCCACATAAGCAGGATGTAAGGCACGGCGCTGCGCTTGGCAGCTCGCCGGGACGGGCGTTCCGTCGTGCCGGACGGGGCGGCGTGAACGCTGGTCTGGATGTCGGGCTGCATCGTAATCACCTCATATTCATGACAAGTTGTAACGTCTATTCTAGCACAAGGGGCTTGGTAGAGTCATAGAAGCGGGCGATTTCTAATGATGGTAAATCATCTTTTTCATTTTCCTGAATTGACAGATTATTCGATGGGGAATATAATGAATGACAATTCAACACAACTCATACCTTGTCAAACGCGAAGAACAGGATCAGTAGAGCGAACCGGGATGCCGGCCGGGCGGACAATAACCGCGCGAACGGTCAGAGAGCTGCGGGATGGTGCAACGCAGTCGAAGGAAGCTTGAAGCTCGCCTGGGAGCGGAACGGCCGACAGATCGAGCATGGTATTCGATCCGTAAGTCGTTACGGTTAACCCCCGTGATCGGGTGCGAAGGCTGGTTCCGACTGAACCGGCTGAACGCGCTAAGTGGACGCGCCGCGAGAGCGATGCGTCAACAAGGGTGGTACCGCGCAGGACTTCATAAGCCTGACGTCTCTTGATTCGATCAAGAGACGTCGGGCTTTTATTGTTTTCTACGAGGTCCGTGGCGGACGAGGTTGAGACGAAGAATAGCGATAGAACGCGATGAACAGGAGCAGTAGGATGAACCCGGGACAAGATCGGCGAAGCGCGCAAGGATGCGGCTTCCTCGATCGGCAGAGAGCTGTGGGAGGGTGCGACACAGCCGAAGGGGAACCGAACTCGCCTGGGAGCGGGCTGGCGGATGCATGCGGCGCGTACGGCCGCGCGCGGTACGCCGGGACGGTTAACCTCCGTTAACGGGTTGCCGGCGGCATCGTGCCCCCCGCGCGAAGCGGATTCGCCGTTCAAGCGGCGGATCAATGAGAGTGGTACCGCGGCAGCCCAGGCTTGTCGTCTCTTCTAAGGAGACGTCAGGCCTTTTTTGCGTCCGATGAATCTCAGGCGAGGCGCTCTCCATGCTAAAAATGCTAACGGAACACAGCGACGCTATTCCGTGGAAATCGATCATACTCGGAATGTAACGGAACTGTAGGACGTTATTGGCATGAAAAGAGCTGATTTTATTCGAAATTCACTCGAATAAGGTCACTCGGTTCCGTTAGCCGACTCAAATGCTGGATATATGTACAATAGCGGCTGTACGTTCCGTTAGTCTGTCAGTAGCGATAACCATTTCACAAGATTCCAAGGAGGAATTCCCATGACAACCCCTAACCATAACCAATCCCAATCCCAATTCGATGCGCAGGTGCCGTCGGCTTCCGGCGGCATCTACGTCCCGCAGCCAGCCGGCCAGCAGAAGACGCGCATCCAGATCTTCGACACGACGCTGCGCGACGGCGAACAGTCGCCCGGGGCATCGATCGAGCCGGAGCAGAAGATCGTCATCGCCCGTCAGCTGGCGCGGCTCGGCATCGACGCCATCGAGCCGGGCTTCCCGGTATCGAGCCCCGGCGAGTTCGCGGCCGTGCAGCAGATTGCCCGCGAGCTGCAGGGCACTGAGATCGTCGGCTTTGCCCGCGCCGTTCGCGGCGATATCGACGCCGCCGTGAAAGCGACGCAAGATGCCGCACGCCGCAGGCTGCACCTGTTCATCTCGTCGTCGGACATTCACCTGGATTTCCAGCTGAAGAAGACGCGCGAGCAAGTCGTCGCGATCGCGAGAGAGATGGTCGCGTACGGCAAACAATTCGTCGACGAAATCGAATTTTCGCCGATGGATTCCACCCGTTCGGGCATGCCGTTCGTCATCGAGCTGGTCGAGGCGGTCATCGCGGAGGGCGCGACGATCATCAACCTGCCGGATACGCTGGGCTACGCGCTGCCCGAGGAGTATGCCGAGCTGTTCCGCACGGTCCGCAGAGAAGCGCGCGGCGGCGATCGCGTACGTTACAGCGCGCATTGCCACAATGACCTGGGTCTGGCCGTCGCCAACAGCCTGGCCGCGATCAAGGCCGGCGCGACGCAGGTGGAAGTGACGGTCAACGGGATCGGCGAACGGGCCGGAAATTGCTCGCTGGAGGAGCTGGCGATGGTGATCGAGACGCGCAAGGAAGCGATGCAAGCGGAGACGGGCATCGCGATCGGCGAGATCTACGATACGTCGCGTCTCGTCAGCCGCACGATGAACTTCCCCGTCGCGTATAACAAGCCGATCGTCGGCCGCAACGCGTTCCAGCACGAATCCGGGATCCATCAGGACGGCCTGCTCAAGAACCGGAACACCTATGAGATCATGGACCCGGAAGCGATGGGAATTCCGCGCAGCATGATCATTCTGGGCAAGCACTCCGGCCGGCATGCGATCAAGCACCGCGCCGCGCAGTACGGCATCATGCTGGCAGATGAGCAATTGGAGGAAGTATACGCGAGCTTCAAGACCGTTGCCGACGAACAGAAAATCGTCACGGACGACCAGCTGATGCGAATCATCGGCGAGATGACGGACGATCACGTGGAGCCGTATACCTTGGTCGACCTGCAGGTACTGTCCGGCACCCAGCGCGCCAGAATGGCGTCGGTCACCATTCGCGAGCGCGAGTCGGGGGCGGAGCATTCGTATTCGGCCGTCGGCGCAGGACCGGTGGAGGCGGTCATCCTATGCATTCAGCAGGCGATTCCGGTCGCGGCAGAGTTCGAGGATCTGGAGCTGCACTCGTTATCCACCGGCGAGGATGCCAGAGGCGAAGCGGTCGTAACGATTATCCACAGTGGACAACGCTATCGCGGGACTTCCATCCACAAGGATATTGTGCTTGCAGCGGCAGAGGCTTACGTCGGAGCATGCAACCAAGCGGTGTTGGCAAGCGGAATGACGCAGCCCTTAAATAGCGAAAACGCCGTTTAATCCCTGGTTGTGCACAAACTTATCCACATATCCACGGAAAACTGTGTGTAAACTTTGCAATTCCACGTGTGCCCTCACTTTTGGGCGGTATGGAAAAGGGGATAGTTTTTTCACAGTTGATCTGTGGATATTGTGGATAATGTGTGCAAATCGTTTCATTGAAGCGTCAAAATGTATCATATATTAAAAAATAGTGAAGGAATAAGCTTTTGCAAAACGTCAGTATCGCGTGAATTGCACAACAATTCCACAGTTTCTGTGGATAAGGCTGTGGACAGCGTGGATAGATTGCGAACGCTCCCATCGCTGCATGATCACAAGTGGGCAACTTTTCTGCCATCTGATAGAATAGGGAGGCAGTTAAACACAGGGAGCTGTTACGACCATGAGCTTATCGAATCCGTCCCGCATTCTGACCATGCTGTCCCCTCCGCTGCCTTACTTCATCGATTCGGATCGCATGACCTATAAGCCGGGCGACCGGCATCCGAATCGGACAAGCCTTGGCGCCTTCGACATGCTGTACGTGAATAGAGGCACGCTTCATATCGGCGAAGATCAGCGCACTTGGGCGCTCGGTCCCGGCCAGATGCTGATCCTGCGCCCGGACAGCTGGCACTATGCCCCAGGACCGTGCATGGAAGAGACGGTGTTCGATTGGGTGCATTTTCAGACGGCCGGGGAATGGGAAGAGACGGACAGGCCTCATGGCGGCGATCTCCGCGGCGATTATTATGTCTATGCGATCCGGCTGCCCAAGTTCTTGAAGGTGGCCGACCCCGTTCAGACGGGCGACATTTTCGCCAAGCTGCACGAGGCAGCGCATGCGTCCTCGCATGCGTCGTTCTGGGAACGGCAGCGGCTGTTCCTGCGGCTGGTCGAGATGTTCGATGAAGGCTGGCGAACCGAAGCGGCTCCGACTTCCGTCGCTGTGGCGGAGCGCGCGGCAGCGTACTTGAAGATGAATTATCGCAATCCGATGACGAACGGGGCGCTCGGCGAAGCGCTCCAGATGCATCCGAATTATATCGCGCGGTGCATGACCGAGGTGTATGGCTGTACGCCCCAACAATACATGCTGCTCTATCGCTTGGATCAGGCGAAGCTGCTGCTCCTGAAGACCGACTGGCCCGTCGCGCGCATCGCGACGGAGACAGGCTTCCGTCAGACGCCGCATTTTTCGCGCTGCTTCTCGGAGCACGCAGGTCTGTCCCCTCTCCAATACCGCAAACAGTATACGCAGAGGGAACGCTCGTGACCGCAATGCATTGTGAAAGGAAGTCGATCCGCTGATGAAAATGGACCGCTTGCTCGCCATCGTCATGCTGCTGCTGAACCGTAGACGAGTCAGTGCCCGCGAGCTCGCGGAGCGCTTCGAGGTGTCGCTTAGGACCGTCTATCGCGACGTGGAGACCATCTGCCAGGCCGGTATCCCGGTCATGGCGCATGCCGGCGCAACCGGCGGCTACGAAATCATGGAGCGCTACCGCCTCGAGCGGCAATTCTTGTCGATGGAAGAGCTGCAATCGATCGTCATCGCGCTGCGCGGGATTCGCGGTCCGCTGGACGAAGGGCATATCAGCGGCCTCTTGGACAAGGTCGGCGCGATGCTGGCCAGCCCCAATGCGCCGATCCAGCCCGGCTCCGACGAGCAGGTCATTATCGATCTGAATCCGTGGCGGGAGGATCGCGGGGAGAAGGAACGGCTGGCCGACCTTCGCAGGGCCATGGGGGACAACAAGCTTGTAGCCTTCACGTATACGAGCAACGGCGGGGAGGTGCTTCGGCGGATCTGCGAACCGATGCATGTCGTGTTGAAAGGGTATGTCTGGTACTTATACGGGTATTGCCGGATCAGAGAGGATTACCGCATCTTCCGATTGTCTCGGATCAAATCCCTGGACATTATGGACGAGACGTTCGAGCGCCGCACGGACCGGCTTCCGGAGACGAAGCTGACTTGGGACCGCGGCGATACGGGCGGTACGCTGCTTCGGCTGCAGCTGCGGTTCGAGGCGAGAGCCCGCGCGCAGGTCGAGGATTATTACGAGTCCGAACAGATCGTCGAGCAGCCGGACGGCCGGTTATGTGTCGAGGCGAGCATGCCCGACGAACCTTGGCTGTACACGTGGCTGCTCGGATTCGGCACGTCCGTCTGCGTGCTGTCGCCGAGACATGTGGCCGAGCAGTTGAAGCAAGCCGCGCAAGAAATCGTGAACATGTACGCGGAATACTGACAGACTGTTGTCACTATCGATTGGGTAAGATGATGGGGAATCGATAGTCGAAGGAGGATAACAGCAGCATGTTCAATTCGATCGAAGCGTTCGCGGCCGCATGGCGGAATGAGACGGCATCCACGAAGAAGGTCATGGAGACGCTGACGGATGAGTCGCTGGCTGTCAGCATCACGCCGCATAACCGATCGCTCG